>DATCJQ010000553.1:0-4710 GCA_036562745.1 Flavihumibacter sp. | reverse complement strand
TACCTTACCTCTCATATATTCATTAAACCAGGCGGATAAAGCCACCCGACGAAAAATCGTCAACATGATCAAGAACGACCACAAAAAGCCCGAAAAGGTGAAAGAGGTCATTGATTTTGTGGTGAAATCCGGTGGTATCCGGTACGCAACGGAAAAAATGTTCCAGTACCGGGATGAAGCGCTGTCCATCTTGCATGCATTTCCCGAATCGGATACCCGAAGGGCCCTGGAAGAACTGGTACGGTTCACGACCGACCGCAAATATTGAGTTGAATGGAGAAAAGATGGAAATTACTGAGTGCGCCTCCCAAGGAGATTAATGCCCTGCAGGAAAAACTGGGTGTGCATTCAGCAATCTGTAAGATTCTGGTACAACGCGGCATAAAAACCTTCGATGAGGCGAAATCCTTTTTCCGCCCCCAACTCAGCTTTTTACACGACCCCTTCCTGATGAAGGATATGCAGAAAGCCGTCGACCGGATCATGGCAGCCCTCCGGAACCGGGAAAAAATCATGGTTTTCGGGGATTATGACGTGGATGGCACCACCGCCGTGGCCTGCATGTATCAGTTTCTCCTCGAACATTACGAGTCGGATAAAGTCGATTATTATATCCCCCACCGCTATAAAGAGGGATATGGCATCTCCCAGAAAGGGATCGATCTGGCCCACAGCAACGGGGTAACCCTGATCATTTCCCTGGACTGCGGCATCAAATCGGTTGACCTGATCAGTTATGCCAAGGAACTGGGCATCGATTTTATCGTTTGCGATCACCATATGCCCGATGCTGTGCTTCCCCCTGCAACGGCCATCCTCAATCCCAAACAGGTAGACTGTCCTTACCCCTACAAAGAACTTTGCGGCTGCGGTGTGGGTTTCAAACTGATCACCGCCCTCTGTCTGCACATGCAGATGCCGGAAGAATATTATCTCCGTTACCTCGACCTGGTGGTCACCGCCATCGCGGCCGATATCGTGCCGATTACCGGCGAAAACAGGGTGCTGGCCTATTACGGACTGAAAAGGGTGAACGAACACCCCTCCCCCGGCATAAAGGCATTGATCCAGCTTTCAAAAATCGAACACCAGACCCTCACAATCAATAACCTGATTTATGTGATCGCGCCGCGCGTAAACGCAGCCGGCCGCATGGACGATGCACGCATTGCGGTGCAACTTTTCATCGAAAAAGATCCGGTTAAATCCGCAGTCCTCGCCGAACAGCTTCATTCGCATAATGATGACCGCAAGGAGGCCGATCTGTCCATAACCGTGGAAGCCCTCGAAATGATTGAACAGGATGTGCACAAGGCCAACCGCCGCTCCACCGTGGTGTATCAACCCCACTGGCATAAGGGTGTGGTGGGTATTGTAGCCTCCCGGCTGATCGATAAGTATTATCGTCCCACCATCGTGCTTACACAAAGCGGCGATATCGTTTCGGGAAGCGCCCGATCCGTGGCAGGCTTCAATCTCTACGAAGCCATCCACGCCTGTCGCGAACACCTCCTCGGTTACGGCGGACATTTTGCAGCCGCCGGCATGACCTTGTTGCCTGAAAAAGTGGAAGCGTTCTGCGAAAAATTTGAATCCATCGTAGCCGCAACAATCGGAGAAGACCAGCTTATCCCCGAAATTGTGATCGATGCCGAAGTTCGTCTGGCCGATCTAAAACCCGGTTTTTATAATATCCTCGGCCAGATGGAACCTTTTGGACCGGATAATACCCGTCCAGTTTTCCTGGCCCGGGGCGTAAAAAACAATGGCTGGTCCAAAATTGTGAAGGACCAGCACATTAAGTTTTCCCTTGTTCAGGATAGTATTCTTTTCAATGGCATCGGCTTCGGCCTGGCGGAAAAATTTCCGCTGCTGGCCAATGACCAGCCCGTTGATGTGGTGTTCACTCTAGAGGAAAACGAATGGAACGGTTCCAAACATTTACAACTCAGGGTGATGGATCTCCGGGCCAGCCAGCCTGCCGCCAGCGCTTAAGATTTCATCAGCTCCACACTTCTCTCAATGAAGGAGGTCAGCTCGCTGCCTTTCAGCAATCCCTGTGACAGTAATGCCAGGTCCGCCAGGTTGCGGGTAAGTCTGGCCTGCTTATCGCTATCGGTATTGTCCAGAATTTGCTGGTAAATGGGATGATTACCGTTTACGGTCAGCGTCACTTCATCGGGCATATTGGCATAAAAGCTTCCCATCGGTCCGCTTACCGCAGCCATATCCTTCATCCGGCGCATAAACTCCGGACGGGTGGCAATCACCGGAGCAGCTTCGGGGCTCAACCCCTTTACTTCCACGGTAACATGCAGGCCATTGGGTTGTTGTTCGAATAGTTTTTTCAGTTGCTCCTCCTGCTCCTTGCTCAGTACGGAACTGCTGTCTTCCTGCTTGTCGATCAGGTTATCGGTGATATCTGCGTCCACACGGGTAAAACGCACATCACTCCACTTGATCTCCATCTGGTTGATAAAGGCGGCATCCACCATGGTTTCCAGCTTCACCACTTTATAACCCTTATCAATAGCCGCTTTTATGTACGCATCCTGTTGCACGGGATCGGTGGTGTAGAGAATCACCAGCTTGCCATCCTTGTTTTTCTGCAACGCTTCAGTCGTTTGTTTGTATTCATCCAGGGTGTAGAACTTCTCTTCGCGCGCATCCTGCATGATATGGAATTTCTCCGCTTTCTCGAGGAACTTGTCGTCGGTCATCATTCCATATTTCACGAATAGTCCGAGGCTTTCCCATTTGGATTCGAAAGAGGCGCGATCTGTACGGAAAATTTCGTCGAGCTTGTCGGCCACTTTCCTGGTGATGTGGTTATTGATCTTCTTAACGTTGGGATCGCCCTGAAGATAGCTCCGGCTCACGTTCAGCGGAATATCCGGACTATCGATCACACCCTGCAGCAGCATCAGGAATTCGGGCACGATATCCTTCACCTCATCGGTAACAAATACCTGGTTGCAATAGAGCTGGATCTTGTCTTTCTGAATCTCGTAGCTCTGCTTGATTTTCGGGAAATAAAGAATACCCGTCAGGTTAAAGGGATAATCCACATTCAGGTGGATCCAGAATAAGGGCGGCTCGTTAAAGGGATAAAGTTCCTTGTAGAAAGATTGGTAATCTTCTGTGGTCAGTTCAGAGGGTTTCTTAGTCCAGGCCGGCGTGGTGTTATTGATTTGCTCGCCCTCAAAGAAAATGGGTACGGGCAGGAAACGACAGAAACGGGTGAGCACGGATTTGATACGGTCCGCTTCCAGGAACTCCTTGCTTTCTTCGTTGATATGTAAAACGATATCGGTACCGCGGGCATCCTTTTCGGTTTCTTCAAGCTGGTATTCGGGACTTCCGTCACATTCCCAGCGCACGGCGGGTGCATCCTTAAAACTTTTGGTTTTGATCTCCACCTTATCGCTGACCATAAAGGATGAATAGAAACCCAAACCAAAATGGCCAATGATGGAGTTCTCATTCTGCCCCTTGTACTTGTTCAGGAATTCTTCAGCCCCGGAAAATGCCACCTGGTTGATGTATTTATCCACTTCCTCGGCGGTCATGCCCACCCCCTTGTCGGAAATAGTGAGGGTTTTCTTTTCGGAATCGATACTTACCGTAATGGAGAGATCACCCAGCTCCCCTTTTGCCTCTCCGATAGAAGCGAGGGTTTTGAGTTTTTGGGTGGCATCCACGGCATTGCTGATCAGTTCCCGCAGAAAAATATCGTGCTCGCTGTATAAAAACTTCTTGATAATGGGGAAAATATTCTCCGTTTGGACCCTGATACTTCCTTTTTGCATACTATCTGGTTTTTAATAGTTGATCGGCCTGCCCAGCCTCAAATCGGGTGCCATGCCCTGATACGCAGGCCGGAACAGCAAAATTGGCAGAATTCCCCGTTCACCCTGTCAGCCTTCCCGTCATTTATAAGTAGCTTCGGTATGGAATTTTATGGTCTATAAGGATCAGACAATCAATTGAAAGTAATAAATCTTCATCCAAGACGATGGCCCCGTTGGGTACGCATCTCCCTGCGCGTGCTCGCAGGCATCCTCTTGTTTTTACTTTTGGTGTTAGCACTGATTCAATCGAACTGGGGACAACGCTTTCTGACCCGGCAGGTCCAGAGCACCCTGGAAAAAAAGCTCAACACGCGGGTCTCGCTCAGCCGGATCTCGCTCAAAGGCTTTAACCGGCTGGGCATCTACAAACTCACCGTCTTTGATCAGGAAAACCAGGTGCTGCTGCACAGCGATTCCCTTACGGTGCGATTTGCCCTAATGCCGCTCTTCTCAAGCGAACTCCATATCTACTCCCTCGAATGGAAAAAGCTGATTGCCCAGGTTTATACCCGGCCGGACAACCGGCTCAATTACCAGTTTATCCTCGATGCGCTGGCTTCCCCCGATTCCGCTTCCGCCGCTGATGACACCAGGCCCAGCGATTCCGGCGGATGGCAGGTCCATCTGGGAAGGATTCGTCTCGAAAATATCTATCTGCTTTACAACGATGTACCGGCGGGAATCAATGCCGCTCTTCAGCTGAAAAGTCTCAATGCCCGTTTCCGGGAAACGGATCTGGCCACAGGAAATTATCAACTCAATGAGTTGCTGGTAAAAGGACTAACCGGATTTTATGACCAGGCTTATCGGCCCGATTCGAACGCTCTGGCTGGCACGGCACCGGCTGGCAATACAACCT
>DATCJQ010000484.1:0-6989 GCA_036562745.1 Flavihumibacter sp. | reverse complement strand
TGGAGGCATAATAGATATTGGCCAGTTGAATCAGGCCCTTTGCCTGAAAAGGCCCCGGCTTCTGTTGCAACACCACATTGAGGTTACCCCTGGCTTCCACATCGGCCTGAACCTGCCCGCCGATTTTGGTGCCCTGCTCCAGCTTGATGAACTGTCCAACCGTACCCAGATCGAGTTTGCCTTTTACAGCAGCATCTATGAACTGGATGGTCTCGGGATTCTTATACAGCATCCGGAAACTGAACGGATCCTTTCCGAATTGCAAACTTGCCGTGGGGATATTCAATACCAGGTTATCCGGTTGTCCATCAACGTTAGATGCTTTCAGATCCAGGTTGATGGCCTGTACCGGCTGCGGCAGTTCTGGATATTGAAAAAATCCATCCTTGATATTGGCTTCCACTTCGTATGCCGGCATTTTGTCGGTGGAATACTGTCCCTTTACAAAACCTTTGAAAGCTGCGGTGCCACTGGTTTTGAGCGATTTAAAGTCGTTGGTGTAAACCGCCGGCACCAGCGAAAGAATATGTTTGAACTCATTGGAAGGAGTGGAGAAGTTGATATCCATTCCATAGGTTGAATCGTTCACCAACTGAAAGAATCCATCAGCCCTAAGTTCCATTTCGTTCAACACCGCTTTTAAATCGGAAAAGCTGTATTTGGATTCTCTGGCATTGATATCAAAATCGGCATCAAGCCGGGTTTTGGTATTCGCCAGATAAGGGAGGCCTTCGTATTTGAAATTAACGGCATCGGCGGTAGTCTTTGTTTTCAATAAAAACTGTTCGGCACTGAAATCGCCGCTTCCCGCATGGTTCAGGTTGGCAATCTCCAGAAACATATTGCCCTCGTGATCAGAATATCGAACGGTTCCATTTTGAATTTCGTAATGCTGAAGTTTGAGATTGAAATCGCTGCCGGATGTATCCTCTGCGGATTCATCTTCCGAAGCTTTCATGATATCCCAGTTCACACTGCCGTCCTTACCGATAATGGCATGAATGCGCGGCTCTTCCAGAACCACTTTTGAAATTTTAATCGGGCCGCTGCCCAAGAGACTGAATAACTGAACGGCTACATCAATCCGCCTGGCGGAGATCAGGGTGTCGCTGGCATATTTCTCGGGACCGGTAATAAAGACCTGATCAAGTCCCACTGATACCTTCGGAAAATTGCGAAAAAAGGATATGGACACATCATTAAAACCCGAGGGAGCGGTCAACTGCTTGTTCATTTGATCTTTTGCCAAAGCTTTCAGTTTGTCGCCAAATAGCAGAGGCGTGGCAATTGCTGCTACTACCAGAAGTATTAAGAAAATTCCTAAAATTAGAGCGATTCTTTTCAGCATACGATCAAAGGTTTTAGCTTAGACAAGAAAATATCGTGCCTGTTAAAGATAAACGTATAAACAGACTGAACTGTTGTTTGTCAGGCGCGTTAATATATATCCTTTGATTTATGTACAAATTTGCTTTCCTGTTCGGCTGCGTTCTGCTATCGATTATTGCACCTGCACAAACAGTGAAAAAGGTTTCGATTGACGAGCTGGATGCCTATATCAAATCGGCGCAAAAGCCCATGGTGGTTAACTTTTGGGCAACTTTCTGTCGTCCCTGCGTGGATGAATTACCGGGCTTCATGGAAGCGCAGCAGCAGTATCCGGAAGTTGAACTGGTAATGGTGAGCCTCGATTTGCCGGGCTTCTATCCCGATAAAGTGGAAGGTTTTATCCGCGCCAAAAATTTTAGAGCCACTCAGTTTTGGCTGAACGAAAGCAATGCAGATAGTTTTTGTCCGCGTATCGATGCCTCCTGGGACGGAGCCATTCCCGTTACGCTTTGGATCAATCCCGCGAAGAACTATCGGAAATTCGTAGGCCGTACGATGACCAATCCGCAAATCAAACTGGCCTATCAGGAGTTGGTACAGTAAAGTTCAGTTAGCTTTTTCTCTTGATGCTGCAGCCGACGGAGCGACTCTTCTTCACGCTCACTTCCCGGCCGGCCAGGGTTTCTTCAATGGCATGTTCCAGATGTTTACGATTCACTTTGGAGGGATCGGCAGGATTATCATCGATGGCACCATGGTACACCAGTTTTCCCTCTGCATCAAATAGGAAACATTCCGGCGTGCGGGTGGCGCCGAAGGCATCGGCCAGTTCGTTTTTACTGTCGATAGTATAGGGCCAGTTGTATTTCTGATTGCGGGCATATTCCTGCATGCTACGGTAAGAGTCTTCGGCATTACGGCTACCCTCATTCGAATTCAGCACGATGAAACCAATTCCCTTTTCCTTTGCCAGGGCGCCGATGGCCTGGGTTCTGGACTGATTTTTCTGCACATACGGACAGGTATTGCAACTGAACATCACCAGCAGTCCGTTGGGCGTCCGCATATCGGAAAGCGATACCAGTTTGCCGGATACGTCCTTCATTTTGATATCCGCTTTTGGAATGGGAGAGCCCAGTTCCAGCGGTTTGATTTGTGCAGCAACCGGCAACAGACCGGCGATACAAAGCCCGAGTGTAAAAATCAGCTTCATACTTACAAGGTTTGGTAAGCTTCTTAAAGTTCGGAAATTTATTTGGGAAACGCCAGTACCCGAACCGAATCCAAACTGCATCCTGTTTTATCGGGATGATTATCCGGCGAGGGCATCTTCCCGCGCTTCCTTCCGGGCTCTTTCCGCCGCCATCATTTTAAGCGAATGAATACTTACATTCAGTTCGTAACCAATCAGTAATACAAGCGAACTAAAATATATAAGAAGCATCAGGATAAGAATGGTACCGATGGAGCCGTAAACCTTGTTAAAGTTGTCGAAGCGTTGCAGCCAGATCGAAAATCCCGCTACCGTTAGAACGACGAGTATGGTGGCCAGGGTGGTTCCCGGCGAGGAGAGCTGCCATCGTTCGTGGATGGCGGGTGCATATTTGTATATAATCGCAATACAGAAATAGATCAGGGCGATGATAAATACCCAGCGCAGGTTCCGCACCAGCCACCGAACCACCGGCGTATTGATCTCCAGGCTTTCGAGCGCCCAGGTGAGCAGGGTTCCCTGCGCCAGCAGCAAGGCCACGGCAAGCAGGAAAACGAGCATCAGGATGGTGGTTATGCGGATGGCCACCCAGCGCTCCAGAAAGAAATTCCGGTCGCGGGTGTACATAAGCGATTTGTTGAAGGTCCGCATGATGCCCATCATCGCGTTGGATGCGTAAAAGGCGGCCAGCAGGAAACCGACAGACAGCAATCCGCTCCGGGGTGTCTCGAGAAAGTCTTCCAGGAAATCCTTCACCAGCAGAAAGGTATTCATGTTGGGCGTGATATCGCGTGTAACCAGCAAGAGCTCGGATGTGATCTGCCGGCTGAAAGGCATATAGGGGATAAGCGTACAAAGAAAGATGGTGGCAGCGGGGATCGCCATCAGCAAATTAAAGGAGATGGCTGCCGCGCGGTCATTCAGTCCCACTTTCTTCACCTGCTTCATGAAAAAAACTGCCACATCATATAAGGGCAATCCTTCGAATCCGGGCAGCACGATTTTCTTGCTTTTTGCAATGCTCCATTGAATGAATGGCAATCGTCTGAAAAAACTGTTCAGATCTAACATAATGGTAACCGTTAGGGATGCCCGTTTTTAGCCAGCTCTCCGTTATTGACCGATCGCCTCGTTTTTGGGCGCTTCGGTTTTGGCTGATTCTGCTTTTTTCTTCTTCAGGTATTCGTCCAGTGCTTTCTGATAATTCCTGGCATTCGCCAGATGCTTTGTATAGTTTTCGGCGAAGATATGAGAGCCGTCAAATGCCGGACTTGCCACGAAATAAAGGTACTTAGTATCTGCCGCGTTCAGCACCGCGTCCACTGTTACTGCCTGCGGCGTGCAGATTGGTCCGGGGGGCAATCCGTTTACACGATAGGTATTATAGGGCGATTCCACTGCCAGGTGCTTGTGATAAATCCGTCGAAGGGAGAAATCGCGCAACGCATATTTCACCGTGGGGTCCGCGCCCAGGCGCATATTGATTTTTAGCCGGTTCAGGTAAACCGATGCGATGGTATCTTTCTCGGAATTTTTATTGGTTTCTTCCTCCACTATGGAAGCAAGGGTCATTACCTGCTCGGGACTCAAACCCAGCTTCGCGGCTTTCTGCTTTCGCTCTTCGGTCCAGAAATTATTCCTTTCGGCCAGCAATTTCTGCATCACACGCGAGGGAGTGGTGTTCCAGAAATAGGTATAGGTATTGGGGAAAACCGTGCTGATCAGCGTGGCAGAATCGAGTCCCCATGCCTGAAGGGTATCCTTATTCAATACGGTTTGCAGGAAGCGGGCGGAGTCGATTTCGAGTTTGCGTCCTACCAGCGATGCCAGGTCCTCTATTGTGCGGAGCTTGGTGATAACCAGGTTCACCGGATCCTGCTGCCCGTTACGCAATTTGCGGATGATGGCCAGCAAACTGGATCCTTTTGAAATACCGTAACGTCCGGCTTTGATTTTATCAGGATAGCCCAGACGTTTCGCGGCGAAATTGAAGACAGCCGGGGATTTCAGGATTTCTTCCTTCCGGATTTTTTCCAGCAGTTGTTCATAGGTTGAGCCGGTTGGAATTTCGAGATAATAGGTTTTCTCTTCGAAAGCGGTGGCGGATCCGACAAAGCTCCAGACCGCCGTCAGCATTATGAGTAAAAGAAGGCCAAATACGACCAGTAGAATTTTTTTCATGGATGCCTGATTGGTCTGTAAAATAAGTAAAAAACCCTGCCGTGAAGCAGGGTTTCGAGTTATAATAGGTTGAAACTGATATTAGTTGGCAGAATCGGTAGCAGCAGGAGCCTGTTGTTCGCCAGCAGGAGCTGCAGCCGGAGTTTGTGCAGGCAGGGTTACCGCCGGCTTGGTGTTCAGTTGCTCGATTACGGAATTGGATTTGGGACCATTACCGGTGGGGATAAAGGCCGCAGAGAAGAGGCAAAGCAGAGCTACCACTATCGCAAAGATCCAGGTACCTTTTTCAAGCAGGTCCGTAGTTTGTTTAACACCCATAAACTGGTTGCTCAGTCCACCCACATTACCAACCAGTCCACCGCCTTTGGGGCTTTGAACCAGAATGATAAATCCCAGAATTACACTGGCCAGAATCACCAAAATCAGAAAAAATACGGTCATGGTACTTTATTTAATTGTTCAATTCGACTGGCAAAATAAGCGGATTTGTTGGGATGGGCCAAACTTAATTTCCTGAAAATTTCGGCCGCCCGCTCTTTATGTCCCTGTTTGATCAGCACTTCGGCCATGGTTTCGGTCAGGATTTCCTTGCCTTCAATGGAAACGGCTGCCATGGCTTCAATTTTTTCGCCGCCGGATGCACGCTCGAGCTTTTCTTCAATGGCCGTCTGTGGCAGCTTTTTCATGGTCCGAATCCATTCGGTAAAGGATTTCAGCTGTTTGCCAAACTTGTCCTTCGGAATTTCATTGCTCAGTTTGATACCCTGCGATGCGAAATAATCGATTGTGTGATAGGGCTCAAAACTGGGCATATCGTCGGTAACCGGTCCCAGATCCCGCAGTGAGGGGATTTTGATGGGCGATTCCCGGGAGAGAATATCGGACCGCAAACCGGCATCGACTGCGAGTTTATCGGATTTCTTCTCAAATGGCAGGGCATCGGCGCCGGGCAGGGGCCGCCCGGCAGGTTCCGGCTTATCGACCGGTTGTTCTGCCTGCTGTTCAGTTCCCGGAGAATCGGAATCTTCTTCCACGTCGATCGCCGGGGCTTCCGCCTGCTCAGGAGGCGCTGTGCGGGCTTTAAAATCTGATAAGCCTGGCATGTCGGACAGCTCCTCATCGTCCACCGGTTCCAGTTCGGATTCATCCGGTTCCGGCTCCTCCTCATTCATGGTGGCCTGGGCAATGGACCGGGCCCGGGCCAGCGCATCCGCCAGTTCCGATTTCAGTTCAGTTACCAACCCCGTTGCCGCGGGCGTCACCGGTTTCCGGTTCAGCAGCGAGTGCAGATAATAAGGATCCTGAAAATACAACTGCGCTTTCCGCCATTGATCGTTAAACTCAGGCGCATGGTTTTGCTTCATCTTGCGAAGCAGCAAATACTGCAGGCTCCCGACATACGGATACTGTTGCACCAGTTCCTCCAATGCCGACTGGCTGACACTGTCGAGACTGGGCTGACGGAAATAATGTTGTATCGTTTTATTCAGATCCATGCCGGCAATATAGTGCTTTTACCAGTTGGAGAAAATGCGGTTGAAAATTTCATCGCTCAGGTTCCGGAGAATTTCATCCATCAGCTGATTCTGCGCCTGGTCGAGTGTGAGTTGTGCGTTGAAATCGAAGTTGCGGGTGACGGATGCTTCAAAATTCTTCGTTTCGTCGAGCCGGTTCCGGAACTGAATCTGCACGGTAATATTCAGGCGGTTGCTCGCCGCCTGCTGGTTCGAGATACCGGCAGTGCTCACCGAATAATCGGTAATGGTTCCTGAAATATCATAGTGCGCATCCTCGCCCTGTACCTGGGTGAGCCTTGTCTGACTCATCACTTTCTGGCGCAGTTTATCGGTCAGTTGCGGACTCAGCAGGGGGTTCACATAGCGGGCTTTGTTCTCGATATATTGAATGCGTACCGTTTTCACTTCAGGGGGAATGGATACATCCCGGAAGGAATAACATCCCGTAAATGAAAGGATCAGGCACACCAGTGCAAGCAGAGCGGCGCCTTTACGGCTTAAGGACAAGAATTTACTCATTGATATCATATTCCTTGAGTTTACGGTACAATGTACGCTCGCTGATCCCAAGGTCGGCAGCGGCATCCTTACGTTTGCCCTTGTGTTTTTTAAGTGCTTTCAGGATCAGTTCCTTTTCCTTATCCATTATGTTGAGCGATTCCTCCACCTCCTCGTGCTCCTGAATTTCCTCGTGCTGGCGCGGCAGGATCACCGCCGGATTGGAAGCTGTGGCCACGGGTTGCACATAG
>DATCJQ010000482.1:0-3804 GCA_036562745.1 Flavihumibacter sp. | reverse complement strand
CTATTGGCTATGCTTATGCAAATAAGAGGCGCTCTATTTCCTTTTTCGAAAAGGATCGGAGTTCACCCGAGGTCCAACCTTCTGCCGTTAAGCTTCCGATCCGATAACGTACCAGTCGAAGGGTGGGGTAACCCAGCCTGGCTGTCATCCTTCTCACCTGCCGGTTCTTGCCTTCCACCAAACTCAGTTCGATCCAACTGGTGGGAATGTTTTTCCGAAAACGTATAGGGGGATTTCTCTCCGGCAGCGCGGGCTCCTCCTTCAACAAACGAGCTTTCGCCGGTTTGGTCAGATAAGGTTTGCCATTCACACTGATCTCAACGCCGCGTTCCCATTGTGCAATCGCTTCCTCTGTTACCTCACCTTCCACCTGCACCAGGTAAGTTCTCTCATGCTGCCGCGAAGGGTGCAGCAGGCGGGCATTCATGCTCTTATCGTTGGTGAGAAACAGAAGTCCTTCGCTATCGTAATCCAGCCTGCCAACGGGATAAACATCAGTGGGAACATCACAGTAATCTTTCAATGTTTTCTTGTCGCCTTCCTTACTGAATTGCGAAAGCACTTCGTAGGGTTTGTATAAAATGAAGTAGTGAATCATGGCATAAAAAAAAGCCCGGGAGTAAACCGAGCTTTATATTATGATGGGTTAGTAAGTAGGGAACAGAAATTCCCTACACAATATTAAAAATAATTTTCCCGATTGAAAAAAATATTTATGGAAATTTTATTCACATTTTTATTTCCCTTGTGGAAAAGGGAATCGTCTTTCTATCCACTTCAATGCGATTACCTTTGCTCAAATTTCAAACTATGCAGTTTCCATCTCCTGTTGCCATCACCTGGATTGCTGAATTAATCAACGCAACCATCATTGGAAATTCAAACGGACAGGCAACCGGCATCAACGAAATACACCGGGTAGAAAAAGGTGATCTCGTTTTTGTTGATCATCCCAAGTACTACGACAAATGCATTAACTCTGCCGCATCCTTTATCATCATAAACACTGATGCAGTCGCTGTTCCCGAGGGAAAAGCCCTTCTGGTGGTGGAGCAACCGTTCGAAGCATATACCACCATCGTAAAGCATTTCCGTCCCTTTCAACCCGCCAATAAAACTATTGCGGATTCCGCCCGCATCGGTGAGGATACCTATATCGCCCCCAATGTTTTCATCGGCGAAAATGTTGTCATCGGAAAGCGTTGCAAGATCCATCCGAATGTTAGCATTCTCGACCATTGTATCATCGGCGATGATGTGATCATCCAGTCGGGTACCGTCATCGGTTCTGACGCGTTTTACTACAATACCAAGAAGGATCGTGAGGTCTGGTATAAGAAAATGCTGAGTTGCGGAAGAGTGGTGATTGAAGACTTCGTGGAAATCGGAGCAGGCTGTACCATCGACCGGGGTGTGAGTCATGATACCCGAATCGGTAAGGGAACCAAACTCGACAACATGGTGCATATCGGACACGATACAGTTGTTGGTCGCAACTGTTTATTCGCCGCACAGGTTGGCATTGCCGGTGCAACCGTAATTGAAGATGGCGTAACCCTATGGGGACAAGTGGGCGTGAGCAAAACGCTGACCATCGGAGCCAATACTACGGTGCTGGCACAATCCGGAGTAGGCGGCACCCTCGACAGCGGTAAAGTGTATTTCGGATCTCCTGCGGAAGATGCATTGATAAAAAAACGGGAACTCGTATGGATCAAACGAATTCCCGAAATCTGGAAGAAATTAAACTCCTGATCAATCCTCAGGCGGACTATAATCGTATGGTACAGCATCGGCTACCCGCTCATAGCTCCAGTAGCCGGTGTTTATCAGGTCAGCCTGTTCCCACCAATACCCATTTTCCTCAATCACGAAATCGTTCAGAATATCCAGAACGGTTAACTGTACACGAATATGGGGAGGCAGTTTGTAGAACTTAACGAAAGCCGGATCGGGCATCTCTTTATAATACTTGATCCGGAACTTTCCGGTCAGCTGGATATCCACCACGCCGCTATCCTTAAGGTAGAAGCTTGTATCGTAATAGTTCTCCAATCGGGCTGATTCAAATTCCTTCGGATCCTGGTTGTTTACACGTTCCAGTACAAAGCCTTCTTCCTCGATTGTGCCGGCATGCCAGGCACGCATGAAATGGAGTTTGCTTCCGTTATAAGCTTTCAGGCGGTTCTTTTCCCAAACCTCTTCCTGCTCGGGCGTACCCTCCATCTCTTCATAAAAAGGATAACCGGTGTACATCGCAATCTTGGTGGCATATTCAAAACTCAGAGAATCGAGCTGATAACGGATTCGGTAACCCAGGGCTTCATTCACAATGCGCAGCTCCTCTTTTGCCAGCACCTTAAGGCGATTTCTTTTCTTGCTGTAGAAGAATCGCAACGCATCGGGATTTTCGAGGCTGCACTGTTTTGCATTGGCCGTGGTTCCGAAAAACTGTTCCATGAAAAAGGAACCGTATTTGGCCCAGCCATCCGGCACTTCGTTACTGCCTGCAACCGTTACCGACTCCATACTCTTATCCTTCGGGATCAATTGAACCAGCATGGGCTCGATATTGGAACTTGCGTTGATACGGTATTCAGCCGCCTGAAACCCTGTAAAGGAAATAACCAGGTCATAACCGCCCTTGGGAAGGGTCAGCGAGAACTCTCCTTCCGAATCGGTAATCACCCCGAAAGTGGTATTCTGACAAAACACGGAAGCGCCTTTCATCGGCTGCTGACTGGTGGAGTCAATCACTTTCCCGGTGATCGTAAATTTTTCCTGTGCCTTTAACAGTCCGGAATTGAACAAGAGAGTTCCAAGTAGAAGTAGAAAAAATTTCTGCATAGGTATCTGGGTTCTTAAATGCTTTAACATCAAAGCTCCGGTATTGGAACGTTAAATTGATGCCGATGGTATAATGGGGTGCAAAAAAGAGGCCATTTTAACGGGAATAATATGCCAGGTAGCGCCGGCAACTTTCGAGAATCGTCTGTTCCAGTGGCTTATAGTGAAAATCCGGCAGCAGCTGTAGTAATTTACTATTGTTAAAATAGGTTTTACTCTGCGCCACCTTCGCAGATTCCCTGCTCAGCAAAGGGGTGTTTCCGGTGAAAACAGCTTTCAACTTTTCCAGCCGCCAGGCCATCTCACTTAGAAAAGGCGTCGCTTCGCGATAAGGAGGCTTTTTATTCAGTCCCTCTGCAATGGTGGTTAACAGCTGACGGAAACTCCAGTTATCCGTATTGAGGATGTAGCGTTCCATGTTTACCGAATGATGCAGCAGGGCAACCACCGCTTTAGCGGCATCTTCCACCCCCACGAAACCGTTCACCCCGTTGGTATACCAGGGGAAACCGTTATACGCATTTTTGAAAATCGCGCAGCTGGTTTGATCCCAGTTTCCGAAACCGAGAATCGTACTGGGATTTACAATCACGCCATCAAGTCCCTCTGCCATCACCCGCCAGGCTTCCATTTCGCCCTTGTACTTCGTGTAAGCATAATGGGTATTCATGCGGCTCTCGGTCCATTTTTTATCTTCCGAAACCAAATCCCCCTGTTCGGTTCTTCCCAGTGCCGCCACTGAGCTTACATGTACAAAACGACGGATGCCCGATTCCAGTGCCATGTTAAGCACGTTGGCCGTTCCCTCCACATTAGTGGCATACATCCTCGACCGATCCTTTTTATGAAAGGATACTACCGCAGCGGAATGTACCAGTCCGTCCATGCCTTCCATGGCATCTTCGAGCGAACCCAGGTCCAGCACATCACCTTCCACCCATTCCACCTGTTTCAGAT
>DATCJQ010000481.1:0-9032 GCA_036562745.1 Flavihumibacter sp. | reverse complement strand
AACTTTACTATCCCGTGCCCCGCGACCGCGACCAGGCTTTTTTCACGAACAAAGGCATCATCCCCTGGCTGGTCAGCCGCCCCTGGCTGATACCGAAATTCCAGGGATTTTCCTATCGCGCCGAAAACATTAAACGCTTCAATTTTAATGCGCGCTATTTCGATCGCAGCTTCCTGAATCGAACGAACCGCGACGACTGGGACCGGCTTGCACGTGAAGTGATCGAATCCATCTCCGACAGTATAATTGATCAGGCTTTGGCTGCCCAACCGTTGGCAATTCGAAATCAGTCAGCGCCATCCATTGCGGAGTATCTTAAGAAGAGAAAAGATTATCTGCATAAAGAAGCGATGCAATACCAGAAATTTTTGCACCGACACCTCGATATCGCCGGTTCCAACAAGAAAGACTGGTTCGAACTCAATTGGAAAGAAAACGGGATGCTGCAACTCAAGATTCATGATGTCAATAAAGCCGGTGGCAGGGGCGATAAGATCTCCGAACAACTGATAGATCCCGCAATTACCCGCGAACTTCGGTTATACGGACTCAAAGGCGCTGATGTGTTTCGGATTAAGGGGAACATGCCCAAAGGCTTTACCATCCGCATTATCAGCGGTGAGGGTGCCGACAGCCTGGTAACCGAACAAACGGGCAACCGTCGCTCGGCCATCAAATGGTATGACATGCCATCTGAAAACAACAAACAAAGCGGAAACGGTTTATGGCAGTCCAAATTTTCGAACAAACCCGATGTCCATCAATACGACCGGAAAAGCTTCAAATACGATATTACGGCTCCCCTGCTGCTGGCAAGTTATAACCGGGATGATGGCATTCTGATCGGTGCGGGCATCAAATCAACCCATCATGCTTTCCGCAAGGAGCCCTATGCCTGGCAGCAGCAGTTTGCAGCCTATTATGCTTTTGCCACCAGTGCTTACCAGTTCCGGTATGCATTCGATGCACCATCGTTCCGCTTTTTCGCCAACCTGAAGGCGCCCAATAATACCCGCAATTTTTTCGGGTTCGGAAATCAGACCAAATACAACAAATCGCACGGTATCAATATCACCTATTATCGGGCAAGATTCAGTTTGTTTGAAACCGGTGCGCTGGCAAAATGGAAACCATTGCAGTGGATGCAGTTGCAGGCGGGACCTGTATTCCAGCGTTACTGGATCGATTACGACGATAATGAAGGACGTTTTATCACAAAGCCGGAAAGCGGACTCGACCAGGAACGACTCAAACAGTCCAAGTCATTCCTTGGCTTGCAATTACAGGCCGATATCGATACAAGAAATTCAACCACACTGCCCACCCGCGGCATTCACTGGATCAATACTGCCCGTTGGGTGGCCGGCATCTCCTCGCATTCCAGCAATTTTTCGCAATGGGAAACGGCCCTTTCCTATTACTGGGGTTTTGCAGGATCCAATGCCTGGGTGCTCGCCGGCAGAATCGGGGGTGGAGCCAACAATGGTCGATTTGAATTTTTCCAGGCCCAGCATCTCGGCGGAAATGAAAGCCTGCGTGGGTACCGCAACTTTCGCTTTGCTGGCGATCAGCGCTTCTTCAACAACCTCGATCTCCGCATACGACTCACTGAACTCAGAGGCTATGTATTACCGGGAACAGTCGGACTCCTTCTCTTCCAGGATATCGGTCGGGTTTGGTATGAATCTGAAACCTCCCGGCGCTGGCATCTCGGATACGGTGGAGGTCTCTGGCTGGCACCTGCCAACCGCGTGGTTGTTGCCGCCTGTTATGGTCTTTCGGACGAAGGCGGACTTCCCTTTGTTAGTCTCGGATTTCAGTTTTGATCTATGGCCACCACTTCACGCGGTTCTTCCGTGCCGGAACCTTCCTGGGCTTCGAAATTGATACTCACCCGCAGGGCTTTCAATCCCACCACACCCTGCAATTCCTCGAGTTCCAATTGTTCAAGATCATGCAGCAGCAATCGCTGGTTCTGCAAAAACTCGATATAATCGAGGTATTCCGCCGCTTCCTTCGACTGAGAGAATACAATCGCCAGTTTGCCGGGCTGGGTCAGCCGTTCGTTGCTTCCCTTAACGTGCACCTTGTCGATCCGCTTTTTGATGATTTCGTAACGAATATTATAGGCGCCGTCCACATCAAATTTCCGTTCAGCCGTGCGGAAACTGATGGAGATGGGAAGACTGTGGGCAAGTATCAGTTGAGTTGTCTGAAGTGGATTACTCAACCGTACCTGCAGCTGATGAATCATTTGTGCCGCCTTGGTGAGCGTAGCAATCTGCCACATCTTCAGATTCTTCAGATAAAAAGTATCAAAAGGCTTATCGGGAGAAATGGATTGCCCGATATACATATTGAAATCAACCCCATCGGTCACGAATCGCTCAAAATAATGCGGATAGATCCGCTGGGCCACTTCCTGTTCGGAATCGATAAAACGCGCCAGTTCCTGGTTAATCGTCGTAATGCTTTCCTCGAACCGATGCCGATGGTCTACCCTGAGCTTGATGGATGGATCAATCGACTTGAAATATTCATCGATGGATGGACTGATTCCGGGTAGAATGATCCGCAGATGTTCAAACAGTTCCACCACCTCATTCCGGAGGAAATGATCGATGATCACTTCATCGCCGGAGAAGAGAATATTCGAAACATTGTAACTATACTTATCGATGCGATAGCCCACTTCCTGCAGTAGCGGCATATTGGTTTGCGTCTGTGCCGTACGAACGATTTCGCCGGCATGCTGCAACTGCTCCAGCAGATCCTGCTGAATGGCCTTATTTCTTTCTATGGATGAATTTCTGATATCAATGGCTCCATATAAAGGGAACACATGATCGAAAACGATCGGATCGATCTTGGCTTTTTTACCCCTCGCTTTCTGCGCAATATATTGCAGGGCCGCCTCGGTGAATTTCCACTCTACGGAACTTTGTACCGCCGTAAAATGCTGCTTGATCACACGGTCCACTTCATTATCCAGGGTTTCCGCCGCCTTTTCCATGGCCAGTACAAACAGCGGAATGGCATCCGACATATTGGCAATATGACGTTGGGTAATTTTTCCTGCCTGCGGATGGGCAATGGTCAGCACACCCACCAGGCGATTATTGCTCTTTAACGGGAGGAAAGCAGCGCTGTAATAACCCTGCTCTGTGATTCTGCTAAGCAGAGGATACTTTTCCAGCCAGTCATCAGTGATCGAATCAACGAGCAGCGGATGATCCGTTTCGCGGAACAGTTCCTGAAACATTTTACTCATCGTTTCCTCTGCTGCCCGGCTATTTACATTTCTGAGCAACATGCTGT
This sequence comes from Flavihumibacter sp., assembly GCA_036562745.1. GTDB lineage: Bacteria > Bacteroidota > Bacteroidia > Chitinophagales > Chitinophagaceae > Flavihumibacter. The sequence continues at coordinate 5,714 of DATCJQ010000481.1, read as the reverse complement.
GCCTTGTAAACTGCTCAGTGACGAATGGATGATCATTCACCCGGAAAAAGGGCGTAACTCCCATTTTCACATCATGAATGCCCGTGAGGGCCTGGATCTGTCCTTCCAGTTGGTAAAACACATCATTGTCGCCAAACACATGCTGCTCCAGCAGAATATTCTTGATGGTATTGATCGACTCGCGATGGGTAACATCTTTAATACGAACGATGGTAATCCCCTCGAAACGGAACTTATTCAGGGGAAGTAGGCCCTGTATTGTATCGTGCCGCATCAGATCGGCCATATTGCAGCAACTGACCGCGCCGGTAATATCCGGCTTGTCTTCTTCATCCACATATACGTTGATGAATGTGGGGTCCAGATCCAGCTCGTAAAAATTGATCAGGCCGTTTTCCTCATTGGGGATTTTGACAATGGTGGTAACATTTCCCTCGATCTGCTGGCCGTAGAGACGTGATAAAATCAGCTTGAAGGCGGTGGCGCATTTCTCGTCGAGCAATTGCTGACTGGCAACCGCTTCCTCGGGCTTTCTTTTCAGGGTGCCGTCTTCGTTGAGAAAAAGTTCCCTGAAACGCGGACTGGAATAAATAATTTCCTGACCGAAGGGTAGTCCCACCGCATATATATCCTCTTTATCATTGTTGGAAACGGGGAAAAGCGTAGCCATCAGCATGTCCACCCAATCTTCATGCTTTTTAAGCAAATTCAGATCCTTAATCGGACGCAGGAGTTCGGGGTGGGACTTGATCTTATCTAGTAGGGCCTGATACAATTTTCTTGCACCCGGCCGACCTTGGGCCGCCGTTCTTTCCCAGGCTTCGATGAGCGGGGCAAACGATAAGGTGGAATTTAATTCAAGTGCACCAATACTAGTAGCTTCCATTCCATTGCCGGCTGCATTTGCGCAGCCAGGCACAAAGTTAATCTATTTATCAGATCTTATCAGATCACCGGAATATAGGTGTCGTCGTACATCCACATCAGGATGGGCTTCTTGCTGCTATCGATCATACTACCCAGGCGCTCCAGGGTTTTGGGCGATACAGAGGGGCAACCCTCACTCTGCCAGATGGGGAAATTGGTTTCGGTATCGGGAATGGTACCCATGGCATGCAGCACGATATAGCGTTTCAGCGCGTTGCTGTTGGTTTTTTCCAATCCGTGCAGTCGGTAAGAATGACCGAATGCCCCTTCATAGGATTTTCCGATTTTATAAATACCAAGTGAACTGCAATTGCTTCCGGGTTCGTTGGAATACTCCTTATCAAGATTCAGATTTTCCTTTCCGCGACCCTGGGCCACCAGCGCACTCTTCTCGATACGCATGGTTTTCAGGTTCACCACAAAAAAGCGATACTTGTTCGATTTTACACTCATGTCAACCAGGAAAGCATATTCATTATTATACTCGCCTTTGTTAGCCATGGCAGCCAGCTTCTTGGCTTTCTGAATTACTTCGGTCCGATCCGCAGACTCATTTCCGATTTCCGGAGAGAAGCCATCCCAGAAAGGAGGTATATATTTATACAAACTGGATGTTACTTCTGTTTTTCCGCGGAAACTGTATGTTTTCTCCTTCTTTTCAACCTTGGCAACGATGGCTTCGGCATTTACGGAACTGGCTTCAGGCATAACAGGTGCTTCAATTTCCTCATCATGCGGGAACTTCTCTTTCCGTGCAACAGGAGCCGCTTCTGCAGGTTCAGTAAAAGATGTATTGATGGCCGTTTCCTCAGTGTCATAGTTGATCACCGTACGACCCTCACGTTTCGGACTCGCATTCACCAGTATTGTCTGAGGTATTTCTACTTCAGGTTCCTCCGTATTGTGTTTTACTTTTCTGCTGGCCGATTTTGTAGATACCACATATGGACGCAGGTTCTCCGCTTCGATCTCCTTTCTCAGTAAATCGTTCAGTAATTCGTCAGACTTTTTCATCACCGGTTCGATCTCATCCGGCTTCTGCGTCTTACGCGGAGCGGTTTTAGCCACTACTTCCTTTACTTTTTTGGGATTCTTTTTTACTTCCGCAACTGCGAGTTTGTTAACGACCGCAACCTTGGCCGGAGTCTTTACCTCCAAACCAGGAATGGCCGCCTGCTCATAATTGAGTACCGGACGGTTATTGGTGGATTCCTCAGGAGATTTATCGAAAGATTTTGAAGTGATTTGAACTAACGGCTGATACACTGCAACTAACAGTAATATACAACCGAGAATTCCAGCTACGTATAGCTTCTTCTTCATAAGGGTACTTTTTCGTTTTTAAACAGAATGCGGATTACTACTTAAACGCAAATCGTGCGTTTTAATTTTGTCAAGTTCAAGAAATGAGGATGAAAATACCCGATAGTATTTTTACGAACTCCCGCAAACTGTTGATATCAGGCTGATTATCAACGAGTCGCTTCGATGAATGGCCCTATTTATTCGATGAAATGATCGGCCAATCAGCAAGAAAAAAAACTGTACGCTACCTACTTACCATGAGTACTTTTGACTGGTTTATTTGCATGCACCTGATTGTAATATTTACAAACAGATTGCAGTCCGCAAGCCTGGCATTGCGGGGCTCTTGCCGTACAAACATAACGGCCATGAAGGATCAGCCAGTGATGAGCTTTATGGATTAATTCTTTCGGAATATGTTTGATTAACTGTTTTTCAGCAGCCAGCGGTGTTTTGGCATTTCGTGTCAGACCAAGCCGGGCAGAAACCCGGAACACATGGGTGTCTACCGCCATATTCGGCTGAGCATCAATAACCGATGTGATTACATTGGCAGTTTTCCTTCCCACCCCCGGCAGGGTCACCAGCTCCTCCACGGTCATGGGTACCTGGCCTCCGAATTTTCCCACCAGCATTTTGCCAAGTCCCACCAGGTGTTTGGCCTTGTTATTCGGATAGGAAATACTTTTTATTATCGAGAAAACCTCCTCCACACTGGCTTTCGACAAGGCTTCCGCATCGGGGAAACGTTCAAATAGCGAAGGGGTGGTGAGATTCACCCTCTTATCAGTGCATTGGGCAGATAATACAACGGCCACCAATAACTGAAACGGGTTGTCATACAACAATTCCGTTTCGGCATTGGGGGCCTGTTGTTGGAAATAAGCTATTACTTGTGCGTACCTTTCTTTAATCGTCATGCTCCGGTTTCCACCGCTTCCCTTGCATAATTCAGCACGTTCAGTACCACTTCAGTACGCGGACTTTCAGTAGGCTGATCGAGAAACGAAATGGATTCCTGCAAATTTATTAAACTCTGACGGAGTTCATAATCCTTGGCGAGCGCTGCTTCAATTAAAGCGTTTTGTTCAGCGGAAGTTTCTTTGTACAAATAAAGGAGTAAATCTTCCTGTGTAAAGATTGACATAAGCAAACCATTTTGTCCAGTAATAAATATACCCGGGGTCCAATCCGGGATTTTCGTCCGTAGTTAAAACGGGTATTATTATCAGTTTATTGCCCTTCCCTGAAAATATTTCCGATTTTTTTCTACATAAAACAAAAAACCCATTAACCATGGCGGTTCTATGGGTTCAGAGATCAACATTTTTAAAAGAGATTAGTCGGCAATTGCTGACAAAACCTATTGATCTTCAATAATATACACATCTTCATCCGGCCTTTTCATGCGATATTTCTCGCGGGCATAGCGTTCCAGCGTAGCCGGATCATTGGCCAGCTTCTCCAACTCTTCCCGGGTTTCTGCAATTTGTTCCTGGTAGTAGAGCTTACTTTTTTCCAGGTTGCGGAGCTCCTTTTTATACCGGAAATGCGTTGTGATAATATCCCTGTCGTCAAAAAACACCATCCACACAGCAAACAGCAAGGTGGCAATCACGTACTTGTTTTTTAGAAAGGATGGGATATGGGATAACAGAGATTGCATATTTGAGAGGCAAAGGCAGGGTAGCAAACAGGATCTTTCGATAACTAGCCTGCTACCCTTCCTGCTTAGCTTTATTTTTTACCGAATTTAAGGTTTTTCGGGTAAATAGCTGTTTCGTTCAGGGCTTCCTCGATCCGGATCAGCTGATTGTATTTTGCAATCCGGTCGGTACGGCTTGCAGAACCGGTTTTAATCTGGCCGCAATTCAGCGCCACTGCCAGATCAGCGATGGTTGTATCCTCGGTTTCGCCGCTACGGTGACTCATGATAGTGTTATAACCATTGTGCTGAGCCAGGGTAACCGCATTAATGGTTTCAGTAAGGGTACCGATCTGGTTTACTTTAACCAGCAGACCGTTCGCAATGCCCTTGTCAATACCTTGCTGCAGACGGGTTACATTGGTTACAAACAGGTCGTCGCCCACCAGCTGGCACTTGCTGCCGATAGCCTCGGTCAGAGCAGCCCAACCTTTCCAGTCATCCTCCGCCATACCGTCTTCGATGGAAACGATGGGGTATTGTTTCACCCAGCTTTCCCAGAATTTAACCAGTTGATCAGAACTCAGCTTCTTGCCATCGCTCTTGTGGAATACATATTTCTTGGCCTTGGCATCCCAGAGTTCTGAGTTGGCCGCATCCATGGCGATCACCACCTGCGTACCGGTTTTGTATCCCGCAGCAGTGATGGCTTCCAGCACAGTTTCGATAGCCTCCTCATTGCTTTGAATATTGGGGGCAAATCCACCCTCATCACCCACGTTGGTGCTGTACCCTTTTTTCTTCAGTACAGATTTCAGAGTATGGAAGATCTCAACACCCCAGCGCAGTCCCTCAGAAAAACTGGGAGCACCCACGGGCATGATCATAAATTCCTGGAAGTCGATTTTGTTATCAGCGTGTGCACCTCCGTTCAGGATATTCATCATCGGCACAGGCAGTGTCTTGGCATTGGTTCCGCCGATATAACGGTAAAGCGGCAGTCCAGCCTCAATAGCAGCAGCTTTTGCAGCAGCCATGGAAACAGCCAGGAGGGCATTCGCACCCAGTTTACCTTTATTGGGAGTGCCATCCAGCTGAATCATCAGGTTGTCGATACCCGCCTGATCAGATACATCCCAACCCAGCAGTTTGTCGGCAATAACCGTGTTCACGTTCTTAACGGCTTTCAATACGCCTTTTCCAACATATTTTTTCTTATCGTTATCACGAAGTTCAACGGCTTCATGGATGCCGGTGCTGGCCCCGCTCGGAACAGCCGCGCGACCTAAAGCGCCTTCGTCGGTTATAACATCAACTTCAACGGTGGGATTACCGCGGCTGTCAAGAATTTGCCGGGCATGTACTTCTGAAATGTAGCTCATTTTTTTGCTTGTTTGGTTTTGTGATGAATGTGTGCACAGCAAGCGGCCACAAATGTAGTGAAAAAGGGTTTCAATCAGTTTCCTGCACCGATGGCCTCATAGATTATATCATGCACTTTCGGACGCACACTCATCTTCAGAAACCGGTTCATATCGCCATTGTTCACCACCCGGTTGCTGAGAAAAATAAACGTGAGGTTATATTTGGGATCGATCCACACGCAGGTTCCGGTGAACCCGGTATGTCCAAATGTTTCCGGCGATACATATTTGGCGGGATAGGGTTCCGCGCGATTCACATTGTCCCTCTCCGGTTTATCAAACCCCAGCGCCCGCCGACTTATCCCACTCGCATATACGGTAAACAAATTCACGGTGGATGGCTTGAAGAATTGCTTTCCGTCGATCGTGCCCTTGTTCAACAATAATTGCGATAATACGGCAAGATCATAGGC
>DATCJQ010000475.1:0-3079 GCA_036562745.1 Flavihumibacter sp. | reverse complement strand
GATCTGTATAACTGGGGATTTGCCAACTATCAGGCCGGACTTTATCCGCAGGCTGATTCCATCTTTGCGGTATATTCCGAGAAATACCCCAACGAGATCTTCGGTTATCTGTGGAGAGCCCGTTCCAATCAGGCTATGGACACTACCATGGAGCAGGGATTAGCCGTTCCTCATTATGAGAAACTTGGTGAAATGGCTCTCTCTCTGGATGCTGCCAAATACAAAGGACAGGCCCTGTCTTCTTATTTCTACCTGGTACAATACCATAATGATATCAGGAAAGACCCGGCCAAGGCCCTGGAATATGTTGAAAAAGTGCTGGCTATTGATCCCACTAACGAAACTGCCGTTAAAATCAAGGATATCCTGAGCAAGGCGGTTAACAAGAAAGCCGGTGGCGGAACTAAGGCCGGATCATCGGGCAATTAGCAGGTCAAATTAGTTTAAATCTCCATAAGAAAGGCCTCCGAAACCGCTTCGGAGGCCTTTTTCGCGGGATATATGCAAGTATTTTGCATGCAACGAACTTATTTTCAATGTTCCGCGTTTTATTTGGCAGGCTATCTTATTTTTGCCCCACAACAGCAAAAGCATGAACCTTTTTTTGTTACAGACTGCGGTTGCATCCAATACCACAACCAACTATCTGCCCATCGCAATCCAATTATTATTTGCGATCGGATTTGTAGCCCTGACCCTTGGAGGCACCCATTTGCTGGGCCCTTCGCGTAAAACCAGCGACAAATTAGAGAACTTTGAGAGTGGTATCGAAGCCGTGGGAAACGCCCGTCAGCCCATCGCCATCAAGTATTTTCTGGTGGCCATCCTGTTTGTGTTATTTGACGTGGAAGTGATTTTCTTTTATCCCTATGCCGTGAATTTCAGAGAGTTAGGCTGGAACGGATTCCTGGCCGTTTTGATGTTTGTGGGGTTCTTTCTGTGTGGTTTTTATTATATCATCAAAAAAGGCGCCCTCCAGTGGGAGGACTAATTTAAAAAACGAATTATGGCACGTCCGGTACAATACAACGTAAAAAACGAAGGCGGAAAAATCGTTACCATAGGGGATATGCCCGACGGCTTCCAGGGGGAAGGATTTTTCACCACCAAACTCAGTCAGGTAGTGGGACTGGCCCGGAAGAATTCCATCTGGCCTTTGCCCTTTGCCACATCCTGCTGTGGAATCGAATTCATGGCAACCATGGCATCGCACTATGACCTGGCCCGGTTTGGTTCCGAACGCGTGGGATTTTCGCCCCGCCAGTGTGACCTGCTTATGGTAATGGGAACCATCGCCAAAAAAATGGCCCCGGTGGTGAAGCAGGTATATCTGCAAATGGCCGAGCCCCGCTGGGTAATCGCCGTGGGAGCCTGTGCTTCTTCAGGTGGTATTTTCGACAGCTACTCCGTGCTGCAGGGAATCGATCAGGTAGTGCCCGTGGACGTATATGTTCCGGGTTGTCCGCCCCGTCCTGAAGCCATTATCGACGGGGTGATGAAAATCCAGGAGCTGGTAGCCAACGAGAGCATCCGTCGCAGAAACAGTGATCATTATAAGGCGCTGCTCGAGTCTTACGGTATTCAATAAACGATAATCAGCCAATCAGTATGGTATTGACGAACGAATATATTATCCAGCGGCTACAGGAGAAATTTGGTGAAGCCATCAGCAATGTGGAAGAACCTTTCGGCCTGTTGACATTCGAAGTGCCGAAGGATATGAACCTTAAGGTAATGCAGTTCCTCTATGATGATCCGGAACTGCAATTCCGCTTTCTGACCGATCTCTGCGCCGTTCATTATCCCGATCAAAAGGGGCGTGAACTGGCGGTGGTATACCACCTTCACAACATGGTGAAAAATGTACGGGTTCGGATGAAAATTTTTACGGATATCCAGCAACCGGATGTGTATACGGCAACCAGTCTGTACCAGTCTGCTAACTGGCAGGAGCGTGAAACCTATGATTTCTTCGGGGTGAATTTTGTGGGGCATCCCAACCTGAAACGGATTCTGAACGTGGATGAAATGGATTATTTCCCGCTCAGAAAAGAATACCCTGTGGAAGACCAGACCCGGATCGATAAGGACGATGAAATGTTCGGACGGGGAGGAAGTATCTGAACCTCTATCTAAACAAACAGAATATAAAACAACCAGACAGCAATGTCAGATATTATACAGCAAGACCAGCATCACGTAAAACTTCCCGAAGGCTCAATCGGAAAGCAAACGACCACGCTGAACCTTGGTCCCACACACCCCGCAACACACGGTGTATTCCAGAATATTCTGGAAGTGGATGGCGAACGGATCGTATCCTCAGAACAAACGGTGGGCTATATTCACCGCGCTTTTGAGAAGCTCGCCGAACGTAAACCGCTCTACCAGATTACACCGCTTACCGATCGCCTGAACTATTGTTCTGCTCCCATTAACAATATGGGATGGCATCTTACCTGCGAAAAACTGCTGGGCGTGAAAACACCCAAGCGCGTGGATTATCTCCGCGTAATTATCATGGAGCTCGCCAGGATATCTGACCACCTGATCTGTAACTCCATCGTAGGGGTGGATACCGGTGCCTTTACCGGCTTCCTCTACGTGATGCAGTACCGCGAACTGATTTATGAAATCTATGAAGAAGTGTGCGGTAGCCGCCTGACCACCAATATCGGACGTATCGGCGGTTTTGAACGCGATTTCTCCGATGCGGCCTTCCAAAAAATTGAACGTTTCCTCAAAGAATATCCGGTTGTTCTGAAGGAATTTGAAAACCTCTTCCAGCGCAACCGCATTTTTATGGAGCGTACCATGGGTACCGGCGGAATCGGTGCCGAGCGCGCCCTCAACTACGGCTTCACCGGTCCCAACCTGCGCGCAGCAGGGGTGGACTATGACGTGCGTGTAGCATCTCCCTATTGTTCTTACGAAGAATTTGAATTCGATATACCGGTGGGTACAACCGGCGATAACTACGATCGCTGGCTGGTACGCAACCAGGAAATGTGGCAAAGCCTTCGCATCATCGAACAGGCTTACCGCAAAATCCAGGATCTGAAAGGTGAGGATGCCACCG
>DATCJQ010000474.1:0-4517 GCA_036562745.1 Flavihumibacter sp. | reverse complement strand
ATCGGTATAGAGATGAAATGCGATACTGTCAACCAGGGGTGTTTGGCGGGGAGCGGCATCGCTTTTCTTACGCTGCGCCATCGACACACCGGCTACCAACAATAGTGCACTCAGGATGATTATTCGTTTCATAATAATTAGACTTAAGATGAAGCGATTCGTTTAATGGTTGGCAGCTCTTTTTAAACGGTCGTTGATGGCCCGTCCCAATCCCTCTTCGGGGAAGGGTTCGGCCAGGATCATCCGGATATTCATGGCATCGGCCTGGCGGAGTGCGGTAAAAAGGCGGGCTGCTGCTTCCTCCAGACTACCATCCCCCGAAAGGATAAACTGGTGGGTGGAGGGGATATCAGCATGGCCTTCGCGAAACGCAATCAGTGCCAGTTCGGTGCGCGCGTATTCTTTCAGTGCTTCCGGAACGGTTTTGTTAAAACTTCCCAGTTTCAGGGGATGGCGGGTAGCATAGTGCCGGGCCAGCATGCCGGGGGCAACGGGATTGTCTACAAATCCGCCTGGAGGCAGCGCTACCTTCCCGATCCGGGCCTCGATCTGCTCCAGCGGAATCCCACCATAACGCAGCAGGCGGGGCTGCTCATCCAGAAAGGAAATGATGGTGGATTCGAGTCCAACCGAGCAATCGCCCCCGTCGAGAATATAGGCTACCTGTCCGCCGAGCTGACTGGCCACATGGTCGGCCCGGGTGGGACTCACATATCCCGACGGATTGGCACTGGGGGCCGCCAACGGGAATTCGAGTTCCTGCAGCAGTTTCAATGTAAGGGGATGATTGGGAAATCGAACCGCCACTGCCGGAGTGCCGGCCGTAACAATACCCGGAATGGCATCGCTGGTGGGAATCACGAAACTCAGGGGACCGGGACAGAACCTCGCCGCCAGCTGCTTTGCCAGGGGAGGCAGTTCGAGTCCGAGACGATTCAGTTGCAATTCATTGGCAAAATGCAGAATCAGCGGATTAAAGACCGGACGGTTTTTGACTTTGTAAATCTTTGCTACTGCTGCTTCATTCAGGGCATTGCCGGCCAGGCCATACACCGTTTCGGTGGGAATGGCCACCAATTCGCCCTCCCTGAGCAAATTGGCGGCTCTTCCGATATCCGTGCCTATTGAACTGTTCATCCGGCAAAACTACTGGCTTTTCTTCACATACTTTTCGAGCCACTGATGCTGTTCCCAAAGCGTATGCAGCACATTTTCCCTTCCGGCATAACCATGACTCTCGAAAGGAAGGGTCACATACCGAACCGTGCCGCCATGGCCTTTGATCGCGTTGTACAAGCGTTCCGACTGGATGGGGAAGGTGCCGGAATTATTATCCATTTCACCGTGCAAAAGGAGAATCGGCGTTTTGATTTTGTTGGCAAAGTTGAAGGGGCTCATATTGTAATACACTTCCGGGGCTTCCCAGTAGGTACGTTCTTCGGCCTGGAATCCAAAGGGGGTCAGGGTCCTGTTGTAGGCGCCGCTCCGTGCAATACCCGCTTTGAACAGGTTGGTATGAGCCAGGAGATTGGCGGTCATGAATGCACCATAACTATGTCCGCCTACACCCACACGGGTACTGTCACCCACACCCAATTGGGCGGCGGCCTGGATCGCCGCATGGGCGTTCAGGTAAAGCTGCGGAATGAAATTGTCGTTTGGTTCCTGCTTGCCTTCACCAACGATGGGCATTTCTGCATTGTCCATCACGGCATAACCCTGGGTTACCCAGTAAATCGGACTTCCCCAACTGAGGGTGGGGAAGGTGTAGTTGGAGCCCCTTACCTGGGCGGCATCGGCCGCGGATTTGTATTCGCGCGGATATGCCCAGATCAGAAGGGGCAGCGGACCGTCCTTCTCTTTATTATAGCCTTTCGGCAGATAAAGCGTGGCCGTAAGATCGATTCCGTCGGCACGTTTGTATTTTATTTTCTCTTTGCTAACTCCCTCAAGTGCCGGATAAGGATTTGGGAACTGTGTGAGCGCAATGGGAGCGATCCGCCGGGTGAGATTTCTCAAATAATAATTGGGCGATTCGGTGGGACTTTCCCTTTTTGTTATGATAATGCCTTTTTCACTATCAACCACCCGAACCACATATTCATACCATCCTTCCTGGCATCTCCAGAGTTCTTTGATGGCGCGGGTCTTAAGGTTCATGGATCGCAGCACCGGAAGATCTCCTCTGGGCGATGCACCCGCAGCAGTGAACAGAACGGTACCATTTTTCAATACCTGAACCACCGATTTTCCAAAACGGTTGCGGGTGGTTACCACATTGCCCAGATCATTGTAAAGATCGTTGCTGCTTCGCTGTTGCAGACTGTCCTGTACACCCGTTGCGGGGTTCAGCAGGTTGATCCGATAACTCCGGTCGGCATTCATGCCTTCATACAGCAGTGCAATCTGATCAGTGCCCCATTCAATCCGGCGGAAACGACGTTTGGTGCGTGTGAGTAAACGGGGGTCACTATCGGTAATGTTCAGGGTATAAAGTGCATCACGATACTCGGCGGGTTTTCTGCCCAATCCCTTATCCAGCGCCTGTACGTAGAAAATGGTGGAGGGCTGATCATCGCGCCAGCTGATATAACGGGGATGCTCCATTACGTCGTCAAAACCAATTGGTGCCCCTTCGGCTGAAGGGATGTCGGCAATTTTTTTCACCAGCTGCCCTTTTAAATCGATTACCTGATAACTGGTGGGAAATCCGGTAAACGGTACCAGATAGGAGAAGGGGCGCTGAATGATTCCCGTGAGAATATATTGTTGGTCGGGCGAAATGGAGAAACTTCGGTAAATCGCTTCCGGTCCGATCGGCTCTTCCCTTCCGGTTTTGATATCGAGACGCACCAGTTGAGCCTTTGCATAGAAATCAAAAAGATTTTCGTCATGCGGTGTTTTGATCAGATCCTGATAGGTGCGGGCCGCGGCTACTTTCCCGATGTTTTCCTGGATTACCGGACCGGCCGGAGTGAGCGGCGCTACCGGAGCGGATTTGCCCGTGTTGGCTGCAGCTTTGTACAGGATGGTACTGTCGTTCAGCCAGGCGAAAGCCGAACCAATCACGCCGTTAAGCGGACGACTGTTCACTTTTTTTGCCACGGCATCAGCCAGATCGATCACATACAGATCAATAGCGTTTGTGCCATGGTGTTGTACGGCGAAAGATTTCTGAGACGGACTCCACTGCAGTCCCAATCCCCGGAAATCAGATGGTAAACCGATGATCGTACGGCTTTGTCCCGAGGGAATCTGCGTAAGCCGCAATTCATTGTAATAGGTCTGACGACTGCTTCCGAAATTGGAAGGATTCAGTCGCAGTCCCGCTATACGATGCTCGGGTTGTGCCAGTTCCTCCAGGGGAGGCAGGCTCGAACGATGCAACTGAACCATGTAATCATTACTGCCATTGAAGCTCACGTCCGGAACGGGCGGGGCCAGAACCAGATCACGTATGGCATCAGGGGGCACCTGATAGGTGCTGCCTGTCTGCGGATAGGCTGAAAGACAACAGCCGCAAAAAATCAGAAGCAAAAAATGTTTCATATGTGCGTTTATGGAAACCTAATGTAAGTAATATTAAAAAATATTGGCTGTTTTGATTGATCGCCTTATTTTTGCCTCCGTAATGAAAAAGAACAGCTATATCCATCATCATCATGCTTTACTGCCGGCGCGGTAAGCGGGGATGTTTGATGTCTATTGATAACATTTGGGCTTACCAGGAGGTAAGCCTTTTTTATTTGTATTAACGTATGCAACAAAAACTGAAAATCGCCATCCAGAAAAGCGGACGCCTGTACGAAGACTCCGTTAAACTGCTGAAAGATTGCGGTATCGATGTCAAAAACGGCATCAACAAACTCAAAACCGAAGCGGAGAATTTTCCGCTGGAGATCTATTTCCTGCGTGATGATGACATTCCGCAATATGTGGAAGATGCCGTGGCCGATATCGGTATCGTCGGCGAAAATGTGGTGTACGAGAAAAACAAAAAAGTTCAGATTGTAGAGGGGCTGGGATTTGGTAAATGTCGGTTGAGCATTGCCGTTACTCGTAAAGATGAGTATGGCGGAGTGGAATCCCTCCAGGGCAAACGCATCGCAACCAGCTATCCCGTGCTGGTGGAGAAATTCCTCCAGTCCAAAGGTGTGAGCGCCGAAATTCATGAAATCAGCGGCTCGGTGGAAATTGCGCCGGGTATTGGTTTGGCGGATGCCATCGTAGACCTGGTAAGCTCGGGATCAACCCTTTTCATGAATGGATTGAAGGAGGTGGAAGTGGTGCTGAAGAGCCAGGCCGTAATGATTCGTAATGAGCAGTTGTCGCCTGAATTAATGCAGATTCTGGATCGCCTGATGTTTCGTATCCGCGCGGTGAAAAAAGCGAAGAACAATAAGTACGTTCTGCTGAACGCACCGAACGAGAAACTACAGGAAATTATATCATTGTTGCCCGGTATGAAAAGTCCCACTGTGCTACCGCTGGCCGAACCGGGCTGGAGCAGTGTACAC
>DATCJQ010000472.1:0-41395 GCA_036562745.1 Flavihumibacter sp. | reverse complement strand
AATCTGTCGGCTTCCTCCCGCGACTCAGGCTCTATGCAGATATGCATTTTGTTGCCGGTGGAAAGTTTGAATCCCATTTCACTGGGCGCGTCCGTACCCATTAAAATATGCCCCCCGGTGATTGGTAGTTCCACATGGAGGACCATCTTCTTTACTTCTTCAGCAACAGGCGGCCAGGTTTCGGTGCTGGCGGGAACATCTTCAAAGCGTTGAATCCCTTTGCCAACAAACTCAGATTTAAAAACCTTTTTGTAGAACAGGAAAGCTTCTTCGGTTTTACCGTCGAAATTCAGGTAGGTACAAACACGGGGATGGTTGTTGATTTTGTTCTGCATACGGAGTTTGAATTTTGCTTCAATGTATTGATCGAGGTTCTGCATCGCTTTCGTGAACCCTTCCTTGAATCCCAGGTCGATGATTTTTTCAAGATCTTCCAGGCTCTTGTACTCAATGGTGATGTTCACACAGGTTTTGCCGTTCTGTTCACTGAAAACATTTGTCCAATACGAATCGGGAAAATCTTCGGTCGATTCTCCGGTTTCATCGCAGAGGCAATCCCTGTAGGAATAGCTTTTCTGAGGATGAATCTTACTGTATTCGGCCTTGCACCATTGGGTGTCGCTGCGCGGACCGATCATCGCATACAGCCATTCACCTCCCTCACGGAAATCCATTTTCTTCGTTTGGGCTTTATATGGCTTGGGCGCCCACCATTGATCCAGAATTTCGGGATTTGTCCAGGCTTCCCAAACCAACGCAAGCTCGGCATTAAATTCCCGTGTTACGCTTAACGCATTCTTTTGTTTGTTTACGGCGAATTCGAATTGAAGGTTACTGTTCATTTTTTATTGCTCTTAAGTTTGGACAATACTTGGTCGAGCTGATCGAATCGTGTTTCCCAAATTCTTCTGAATTGCTCCAGCCATTTATCAATTTCCTTTAGTTTGGCGGCTTCCAGCTGATAATAGATTTCCCTGCCCTGTTGCTTTTGGGTAACCAGCTCACATTCGGTCAGTATTTGTAAATGTTTTGAAACAGCTTGTCGGGTAGAATCAAAGTGTTCGGCAATGGCATTGGGCGTCATGGCCTGCATTGCAATAAGGGTGATAATCGCACGTCGGGTCGGATCGGCTATCGCCTGAAATACATCTCTTCTCGCTTTCATATATGAAACCATTTGATTGCAAATATATGAGCAAATATTCGGTTGCGCAAATGTTTTTACCGGTTAGTTGTCCTGATGGGCAGGAGCGAGGGGTCGGTATTTTTCATCAATAACTTTAAAATGATGAAGCTGATGCCCGATAATGCTGAAGCCGATGGCCAGGACCGACATTTCATAGGTGTAAAACCTGCAGTTGGTTTGGAGAATATCCATATTAAAGGAATCGAACATTGCTTTGGTTGCTATACGAACTGTGCGGAGCTCGGTTAACAATTGCTCCAGCGTCAATTCATCTGCATTGGAATTGCGGGCCATTATATCCTGTTCCAATCCCTCGGGAACAGTGCCTTCTTTGCGGGCAGCAACAATGGTCCGGTAACACCAGATCCGTTCCCAGTCGGTAAGATGCTGAATAATTTTGTGGACAGTCCATTTGCCCTCGGCATAGGTTCTTAAACCGATCGCCTTAAGCAGATGAAGATTTAAACCATCAATTTCCTCCACGCTTCGGTCAAAGGCCGTTCCGAGTTCGATATCCTCATTCAGGTTGATATAATAATCAAAATATTCGGGTAAGATATCTATTTGCGACTTTTTCATTTTACAGGAGTGAGATGGGTAAGTATGCAAAGCCATTCATCGTTTATTTTCTGATAAACATCTGTTATCCATTCATCGGCCTGCATGGGTTGTCCCTGCCAGGTTCCGGTGTTTTGTCCCCGGCCGGTTACCAATGCGATATTGCCGTATAGCTTTACGCGGAGAATCTGTTTCGTCATGCTGCTGTGGCTGAGCGCCCCCTGTTCCACCACGCTGAAGAATCGTTCCTGCGGTATGATACCGCCCTGCCCGTCCACCAGCACCCAATCATCCGTAATATATTTTCTGATTTTCGCCACATCGTTGGAAACAACCGCCTGATTGAACCGGTCTTCGATTTCCTGAAACTGCCTGATCAATTGTTCTTCCGTCATAGCATTTGATTTTAGTTGACAATGGTGAAAAATTACTCGGCTTTTGAGAAGGCCATTTTAACTGCCATACCCGCCAATACACCGGCCATAAACCATTTCTGGATTTTCTGCCAGGTTGGGTTCTGCTTAAAAAATGAAGCGGCCTGCGCGGCACTTAATACAATTACTGAGTTGATGGAGGCACTAATCAATACCTGGGTAAACCCGAGCTCCAGGCTTTGTATCAGGACAGATCCATATTCGGGTTTGATAAACTGTGGAAACAGCGACAGGTAAAATACTGCTACTTTCGGATTCAGTACATTGGTGAGAAATCCAATCGTAAACAGCTTTTGCGGCTGATCATACCGGAGGCCCTTTTTCACTTCGAAAATATTCGTGCTGCCCGGTTTAATTGCCTGATATGCCAGGTAAAGTAGATATACGGTGCCCAATGTTTTCAATACCCAATAAGTAAAGGGAACTGCAAACAGCAATGCAGATAATCCGAACGATACCATTACAATATGAAACAGGAATCCGCAAACCACTCCCGACAGGGATATCAATCCGGCTCTTTTACCCTGTGTCAGGGTCCTGGAGATGAGATAAACCATATTGGGTCCGGGACTGATCACCAACACAAAGGCGGCCAGCGCAAATAATAGCAGATCATTAATCGGGATCATAACCTTATTGTAATTGGGATTAATGTTTTTCGAAAACCACCTTTCCATTATGAATAGTCATAACTACCTTCGTGAAGTTTCGGATATCCGAAGCCGGATTGCCATTCAGGATAACCAGATCCGCATTCTTGCCCCGCTCAACGGTTCCCGTTTCCCCCGCCCGATTAAATTTTTTCGCCGGATTGCTGGTAAGCGAGGCCAGTATCTGATCGAAGCTCATCCCTGCATTTTCCATTTGCACTAATTCTTCTTCAATATCGTAGTCGCTCATATATCCCACATCTGTTCCGAACAAAACGAGTCCGCCTGATTTATTGAAATCGGATAATTGCCGGATTGCTGTCTTTATCAGCATATTATTCTCCGTAGAGATTCCAGCCATACGCTGATCCCAGAAATGCAGCTTCAGCGTGGGAATTAGTGCCACCTCGTTCCTGATCATTTTTTGAAGCAGGCCCGAATCCCAGTTGAGCCGGTCATCGGCAGCCACATGTGCCAGCACCGATACGCCGTTATCCACGGCAAGTTCCACTCCCTTCAGATTAGAGGGATGGGCAAAGAGGGGGATCCTGTATTTTGCCGCTGCGGTGGCTGCCTCTCGAATCAGTTGCGGCGATAAATAATCAATACGGGTTCCCGTTGGAGAGGCCGTCCAGATTTTAATGCCCTCTGCACCGGCGCTTACCTGGTTGGCAATATGCGTATCGACTTCTTCTGTGGATTATAATTCAGGAAGTTTCAGGGGACTGATGTAGAACGGACTTTTCGATGTAAAAGGAACTCCGACAGCAAGAATGGTGGGGCTTTTCAGGTTTTCCCACTGCACCCGGTTTCTGATCGACTGAATATTCTGAAAGTCTATTTGGGCCAGATCAAATACATATACAAAGCCTCTGGATGTAAACATCTGCCGTAAATGGTGTTCCAAACTATCTTTTGATAACTGGTGCGCATCATTCCATTTCGGCTCCATAAAATGAACATGACTGTTCCAGTAGCCTGCAATGGCGTACCTGCCTGTGCCATTAATTACCTGGTAGCCCTCCGGAATTCTTATTGATTCAGCCGGTCCGGCTTCCCGGAATTTCCCCTCACTGATAAGAATGGTGGCATTTTCAACTGGCGGCTTATACGGCTCCGCAAACAATACAATGTTTACAATGGCAATATTTTCAGCCTGGGAATGGCCCTTTTTTGCCCCGCCTGAAAGGAGTGCGGAAACGGATAATAGGAGAATATAATTGGCAAGCCTAAACATCGTTAATTGTGTTGGATGGAGGAAAGCAATGCGGCCAGATTATCGTGTGCCATGGTTACCCCTTTATCAACACCCATGTTCATCACAAATTCCAATGCTTCTTTGTTGGGATATTTTGCTTCTACGATCACCAATGTTCCATTGTTGGTATTCAGAAATGTATTTTTCCAGCTTGCTACCGGCATGGATTCATTGATTTCCCCCTTCTCGTCTACAAAGGCATCGATTCCGGAGAAATAGTCTTCAAATACGATTTCTTTATAAATCTGTACGGCCTGGTGTCGTTCTCCGGCGGGTCCCACCATATCGTATACCCATTTTCCGCCTACCCGGAAGTCGAGACTTACAGTTTCCGTCTTCCAGGGCCTGGGTGCCCACCATTGGTCGAGCAATTCCTTTTCGGTATATGCTCTCCAAACCAGCGACACCGGCGCATCGAATTCTCTTTTTGCATGAAAGGTGAATTTCTCAAAGTCAGTATCGATCTGCGTTGTAATCATGGTTCTGTAAAGACTTATGGTTGATTGTTTCCTGTTTTCGGGATATTCGGACTTAAAGAGGTTTGTATACCGTTACAATAATTCCACACTGAAACTGTTGCGAGGATACAAAACCCAGATGCTGTGTTGTTGCTATATCCTGGAAAATCGGCATGCCTTTTCCGAGGATAGCCGGATTAATAAACAGATGTAATTCGTCGACCAGCTTTTCTTTGATTAGAGAAGATACAAATTTGCCGCCACCGTAGGCAATAAGATCGCCTTTGGGCTGATTTTTTAATGCAAGTATCCGCTCAACATAATTACCAGATTCGATTTCTGTATGCTCCCACTCCGATTTAGTAAGAGATTTGCTGAACACTATTTTCGGCGTTTGGGTGTAGAAAATTCCGGCTTCCTGCTCCGGATTGCTGCGGTCTTTGGCAACTCCCGCCCAATAGGGGATAAATCCCGCTGCCAGGTTCTTTCCGAGCAGAATGGTGTCCACGGGTTTGGTAATGGTATCGACATAGTTTTTGATATCGTCCGACCAGTTATAGGTTACCCAGTCCAGTTCGCCATTGGGCCCCGCTATATATCCGTCGACGGAAATTTGTACCTGTAGTTTTAATTTTCTCATCAGGATGGTTTTAAAAGTGAAACTAAACGGTTGCAAATATAAGCAACCATTTGGTTTCGCAAAATTTTCCCGGAAATTTTAATACGGGTACCGAAAAACAGGGGCAGGAGTTGGGGAATTCATGGTTTAGAATCGCCTATCCATGCCTGTTATAAAATTGAGTTTTCATTTTGCGTAAAATGAAAAATGGAATGCGAGTTGCGTCAGTTTTATCTGACTCTTTCTGGATAGATTTGGTTATGAAGAGGATATTTCTATATTTCGGCTCGCTTGCCCTAATCTCATTAACCGCCTGCCGGCAACAGGAGCAGGCCCCCAGTGAAATCAAAAATGTAGTAGTTATTGGCGTTGACGGATTCAGCGCATCCGGACTGAGAAAAGCCAAAGCTCCGCTGATGGACAGTCTCAGAACCGTTGGTGCTTCTTCCGTATCCGTTCGTACGGTGTTGCCCACAGTTAGTAGTCCCAACTGGGCTTCTCTTCTCATGGGTGCCGGTCCCGAACAACACGGTATTACCGGCAACGATTGGGAACTCGAAAATTTCCGCATCGAGCCTGTGGCTTCTGATGCCAACTACCGTTTCCCGACCATCTTTACGATTTTCAGAGAGCAACGTCCCAATGACGAAGCAGGCTCCATCTATAACTGGGGCGGATTCGGTCGTCTTTTTGACTCCAACGACGTTAACCTGAGCAAAAGCTATAAAACACAGGATGAAACGGTGGAGGCTTTCGCCCAATATATCAAAGAGAAAAAACCGGTTTTATCATGGGTGCATTTCGACGGCGTGGATCATGCAGGACACGAAGATGGTCATGGTTCTCCCGAATATTTCGCAGCCATCCGCAAAGTAGATTCCTGTATCCGCGTGGTATTTAACGCTATCAGGGAAGCCGGCATGGAGAAAAACACCCTCCTGATGATCGTGGCCGACCACGGCGGTATCGGTACCAGCCATGGCGGAGAGGATATCGAAGAACTCACTGTTCCGATGATTTTCTATGGCGCCGGGGTGAAAAAAGGATACAAGATCCAGCAACAGATTTATCAATATGATGCCGCTGCAACCATCGCTTTTGCACTGGGACTGAAACAGCCCTACGAGTGGATCGGCCGACCGGTGAAAGCTGCATTCGAAGGCTTCGATGAACCCGCCGTTAACTGGAAAGGGGTTAAAAGAGCGCTGCCGCCCACTATCTATCCCAAGACTTTTGGTCTTCAGCCTCCCGGTGGATTGTTTATCGACACCGTAGCCCAAATTAGCATTGCGGATGCCGACGAGAACGAAAGCCAGCATATTTATTACACCACCGATGGTACGGATCCGAATTCATCCAGCACCCAATATACAGGTCCCTTTACCGTGGACAAGAGCTGTGTGGTAAAGGCCCGCGTGATCGAAGACGGGGTTGAAGGAAAAATCGCCAGCTCATTCATCCGCATAATTAAAAGCGGCCAGGGTAATGGTGTGAAGTTTAAACTGTATCAGGGCAATGGCTGGAAAGACGTTCCCAATTTCGCAGCCCTGAAGCCGGTTAAGGAATACAACGGATACGAATTCGAAGTGGATAACTCAAAACTCACACAGGATCAGATCAGCGGCAAACAACCCTTCGGTCTTCAGGCCGAAAGTTTGCTGGATATTGCCCAAGATGGAGAATACTATTTCTACCTGCGGTCCGATGATGGCAGCAAGCTGTATATCGATGGCAAACTGGTGGTGGACAATGGTGGTGATCACAGCATTCAGGAAAGAAGCGGAAAGATCAAACTCACCAAAGGCAAACACCTGATCCGGATCGACTGGTTCAATGGCAGTGAAGGGTATTGGCTCGATGCTTATTACAGGGGTCCCGGTATCGCAAAACAGGTTATCCCCGCGGATAAATTATTCCTTAAATAAATTATTGCAAGGCTCTATTTGGTAGTTGTGTAAAGCAGGATCGTAGGTCCTGCTTTTTTCTTGAAATGCGTTTACTCACAGTGATCTCACCGGCTCGGTGCATACTTTAAAGGGCCTGCACTGGAAAAGCCATTGATTCCGGCAGATAGATTGTTCCTGAACACTCATTCCCCTTAGCGTCGCAGCAACATTCCGCTTTTCTTTTTTTCAGGTAGGGACTGGTACAATTCCAGCAGGAAGCGGCATCGTCATCGGATAAACGGATATCCATGTACTCAATGGCAGAACGATGCCTATGAGCTTCATCGGTGGCTTCCAATACGGCTTCACCATTATGGTCGGTGTATAATTTGCCAACGTAGTGAAATCCGGCTTTGATGATGCCTCTCAGTGAAGATTGATTCTCGGGCGCATGGATGATCCAGAACTGCCTGGCTTTCGTGCCTTCATAACGCAGAATATATTGCAGCAGAGCGGGATAGATACCCTGCCCACGAAACTCCGCAATGGTTCTGAAATTCCACAAATAGCGATGTCCAATTGGTAATATCATCGTGTGATTCAGTTCTCCAATGCTGGCCTTACCCCGTGCCATCCAGCCAAAAGCAGCTGGTACTCCATTCAGAAAAGCAACAAATGCAAGATGATCGTTCACCAGGCGGCGCATCACTTCCTCCTTGGAAACCTCGCCGAGTCTGGCCAGGAGTTCGATATCAGCAGATTCGCGGATTTCCAATCCCGCCGGAACCTTGATATCAGCCATCTGATCCGGATGATTGCAGAATTGAGTTTGATCTTTCCGTAAGTCGGAACTATGGTCTCTATGTCTGAAAGTATAAAGTGACATGATTATTGGTTGGGTAGTTGGAGCAGAAAATGGGGGAGAAAAAATGGGGGAGAAGAAAATCCCCCCATAATGATTAGCAGTTGCAACCGCAGGTGCATCCGGCACCCACACAGTTATCACCGCAAGCACAACTGGTCGAATGATTAGCAGTAGCGCATCCGCAAGATTTAATTGAAGTTTCCATTGTTGACATTTTTTGATGATTAATTTAATAACACAAAACTAGTACGGGGAGGAGGGCCGGTTGTTATAAAATGGAGGGATAGATTTATATAATTTCTGTATTCGGCTCAAACGGCATACGGAGTTAACACCTTCCTGTTCTAGAAGCATAAGGGATACCACAACGGAAATGCCTATTCGTTAAGTTCCCGATTCCTTTGTCGGGAATTCATTAAAATAATATTTATATTGAATTTTCGTTTTGGTAGAATTACCGTTTATCGTCACCTAAAATACCGTAGTAATAATGTTGCTTCGTTTAACCTTATCCATCGTACTATGTACGTGTTTTTTACAATCTCAAGCCCAGCAAAATGCCCAGCGCATTGATTCGCGCCAATTGATCGAAACAGGTACACGTTTGTACGATGAGGGGAAATACAAGGAAGCACTTAGCGAATTTGAAAAAGTGCCGGTGGGTGATACCAATTATATCATGGCTCTTTATGAATCGGCGCTGGTTTGCTCGGCCGATAGTCAGTATGCCAGGGGGATCAGTTTGTGCCAGAAAGCCCTGGCCGATGATTCCAGACCTGAACTGATGCCGGACCTGCTGGTACTTTACGGTGCCTTGCTCGACTACAACGACCAGAAGGAAGAGTCACTGAGGGTTCTGGATTCAGCTATACAGGTTTACTCTGCCACTATCAGTCTTTACATCAATAAGGCCACTACCCTTATCCGCATGAAGCGTTATAAGGACGCGGAAAAAGTATTGCAGCAGGCCGCCCTGATCGATCCCTATTCAGCCAGTGTGCATTTTAAAATGGCTATCAGTGCACTAAATCAGGGAAAAGTGGTTCCCAGCATTCTGGCGCTGCTTACAAGTCTGGCGGTTGAACCGGAAAATGCAAATTTCGCGAACATCATCACCCTGTTAAATGAAATCTGTAGAAGCAGCGATGAAATTGTAGAACTCGTGAATAACCGAACCGAAGATCCCTCGGAAAATTTTGGCACCATTGAGCAGATCGTGCTTTCTAAAATTGCGTTGGATAAGAAATACAAAATTATCATTGAGTTGGATGATAATATTTCTCGTCAGATGCAGGTGGTTTTTGAGAAACTCAGGTATGATGAGAGTGACCAGGATTTCTATATGCAATACCATGTGCCCGTCTTCAAAAAAATATATGACGACAAAAAATTTGAATACTTTGTCAATTATGTATTTTCTGGTGTAAATATTCCAGCTATCCAAAATTTCAACAAAAAGAAGAAAAAAGACATAGATGGCCTCAAGGCGAATATTGTCGACTATTTTCACACGATCCGGGCTACGCGGGAACTACAGTTCACCAGGCGCAGCCTGCATGGTCCCCGATTCATTCATTCCGAAGAAGGGTTGCTTGGAAAGGGAACGCTTAATGAAAACCAGTTCAACGGTCCGTTTTTGTTTCTTTACAGTTTCGGCAATAAAAAAGCAGAAGGTGTTTTCAATCAGAAAGGTGAAAAACACGGAACCTTTACCTTCTACTACTTCAACGGTAAACTTAAAGCAACCGAAGTTTATCAAAACGGCAAACAGCATGGAAAGCAATCCTATTTTTATGATAACGGATCTCCGGAATCGGTTGTTTTCATGAAGGAAGACGAAGCCGATGGCGAGATGACCAGTTACTACTACAACGGTGTAACCCGATCCATTGAACCCTATTCACAGGGCAAGCTCCATGGAGTTAAGAAAACCTTTTATAAGAATGGCGCTCTTGAACTGGAAGAGTCCTGGGTGAATGGAAAGCGTCATGGCCCCACTAAAACCTATTATAAAAACGGTCAGATCGAGACGGAAGGAGTTTTTGCGAATGACGAGCTCGAGGGCCCATTTAAGACATGGAACAGCTGGGGTGTATTACAGGCAGAGGGTCAATACACACAAGGAAAGTTACATGGTGTACTGAGACGTTACCATCTTAATGGACAAATTCGTTCCGTCGAAACCTATGACAAAGGGGTACTGGAAGGAGAATATATCCAGTATCATGAAAATGGAAAAGAGGCATTCCGCTATAACAATACGAAAGGAACAACTACGGGTGAAGTAAATTATTATGATACAGATGGGAAGCTTTTCTCGACACTGGTTTTTGAAAACGATATAATAAAAGCAGGTCGGTATTTCGATAAGAATGGCAAACAGATCAGCAGTTCTGAGACCAGGAACGGACGACTCGATCTGGTGGGTTATACGCCCCAGGGAACAAAACGAAATATTGTTCCCTATGATGCAGCCGGCGAGGTGGATGGTGTGCGGATCTATTATTTCGGATCGGGAAAGGAAAGGATTCGGGAAACATATTCCAAGGGAGAATTGCAGGGCAATACTACGGCCACTTATCCCAATGGAAAGAAGAATTACACGATCGATTTTGATAAGGGCGGGCGGTCCGGCTATTATCAGTCGTGGTATCCTAACGGATCCCTCCAGGTTGAAGGCTGGTACGAGGAAGATAAGATCCAGGGCGAATGGTTGCAATACGACAAACAGGGTAAGTTGAGTATGAAAACCAGCTACCTGAATGATTTGCGTCACGGCCTCCGGTCAGAATACTGGCCAAACGGCATCGCACATACGGTTACCCAGTTCCAGGCAGACAATCCCGTTGCCCTCTGGGAATACGACACCACCGGCAAACTGATCCATCAGGTTCAGTTGAAAGCTGGTACGGGTCAATTCAAATCGGTTTATCCAACCGGTAAATTGTACTCCGAGTGTACCTACAAGAACTATGATATCGAGGGTCCCAGGAAATTCTATTTCTTCGATGGTTCCTTAAACGTGGTGCAAAACTTTGTGCACGGACTACTTGACGGAGAATATAAGGTATATAGCTATGGCGGTAAACTTCAGATGGAAGGCCAGTATCGCATGGATGAAAAAGAGGGAACCTGGAAACACTATTCAGACAAAGGTGAGCTGCATATTACGGAAGAATACAAGGCCGGTAAAGTGGACGGAAAGATTACCTTCTATTATCCCAATGGTAAAATTGATACCGAAATTGAATTCCATAACGACGAGCGGCATGGTCTTTACAAGCGTTATGCTGAGGACGGCACCCTTATGTATCAGATTCGCTATGACGAGGGACTGGAAGTTGGATACAGCTATCTGAACAGCAAAGGCGAGCTGGTACCGGAAATTCCGCTGATTCAGGGTAATGGTAAATTAAAAGCCTTCTATCCGAACGGAACGCCGTCGGCCGTAATAGATTTTGTGGATGGCCTGCAGCATGGTGAGGTGATCCGTTATCATCCCAATGGTAAAATTGCAGCTAAAAACAAACAGGTGTATGATGAAACCCATGGTGAATCCATTGAATTTTATGCCGATGGAAAAATCCGCAGCACCTGCCAATACGAGAATGATAACAGACATGGGCTTTATAAGGAGTTCAATTCAAAAGGGATCCTTATTGAGGAAGGCAATTATTATGACGACAGACGGCATGGCGAACATCGCTACTATGACGACAACGGTAAACTGAAACAGACCCGGTATTATTACTACGGACTATTGCTGGATGTAAAATGAAAAGGATAAGATTTTCCATATTGTCATTGGTTGTTTTCTTCGCCCTTCCGGTAGTATTACAGGCTCAGAAGCTGGAGGAGTTGAAAAAGCGCTACCCCGGGCAGGATGTGGTTCTGCTCAACGCTTCCGCGCATTATCGGATTTCCATCCGCGATAACGAGCCCTATGTAGAGAGTCGCGAGAACGAGCAGCTCATGTACCTGACAACAACTGCCGCCACTTATATGAGTCGCTACAGTTTTACACAAAGCAGTTTTCATGAGGTGGTGGAATACGATGCTTACACGCAAACACCAGACAATAAAAAGATAAAGGTTGCCAATTTTAAAACCGCCGACCTGCGCTCTGGCAGCGTGTTTTATGATGATGTAAAGGAAACAAAATTCGATTTTCCGGCCGTTGCAGCCGGTGCCATTGGTGTGCTGAACCAGAAGATCATTCATAAAAAGGGATTTCTGTTGCCGCCACATTATTTCGGTCGCCGTATTCCTGTTGTTAACAATGAAATGACCATCAGCTTCCCGAAAGGGATTTCAGTTAAATACCAGTTGAGGGGACTCGAAACAGACAAAATTCAGTTCACTGAAACCAAAAAAGGCAATGAGATTGTCTATAAATTCAGGGTGAAGGACTTGGAACCGGTGCAGTATTATCCGGATGCTCCCGGTAATTCCTATTATTCACCCCATGTACTTTTTTATATTGAGAAATACACGAATTCCGAGGGAAAAGAAATAACCTATCTGGCCGATGCCGATGCGCTCTATCAACTCAATTACAGTTTTATTAAGAATATCAATAAGGAGATGGGGCCTGAGCTGAAGAGAATTGTGGATTCGCTCACGGACGGGTTGACTGCTCAGGAGGATAAAGCGCGAAGGATCTATCAATGGGTGCAGGAAAAGATTAAATACATTGCTTTTGAGGATGGCATGGAGGGTTTTATTCCCCGTGACGCCAATCTTGTTTGCTCCCGCCGATATGGCGATTGCAAGGATATGAGTAGTATTCTTACGGTTATGTTGAACGCTGCCGGTGTGCCCGCTTATTATACCTGGATTGGCACGCGTTCGCTGCCCTATGCCTACAGTGAAACGCCGCTGCCGATTGTGGCGAACCATATGATATGCGCCATCGAGCTAAAAAAGGACGAATTTATATTCCTCGATGGTACGGATGCTACCTGCCTGTTCGGACTGCCATCCTCTCATATTCAGGGCAAGGAGGCGATGATTGCCATGGGTCCCGGGCAATATAAAATTGTTACTGTTCCCACACCTCCCAAAACAGTCAACATGCTTGTCGATTCCTGTTTTCTACAGTTTACTGATGAAGGAGTCACAGGAACCATTACCCAGCATATGAGCGGATATTTTTCGATCAATACCCGCGATGTCCTGAATTACTACAGCGAAAAGGAGAAGGAAGATTATCTGAAGAATCGTTTCAAACGGGGCTCCAATAAGTTTCATATTTCGCAATACAATATTGCCGAAAAGCAGGGCAGGGAACAGGTTACACTCTCTGCGAATTTTGAACTCCAGAACTATGCGCGTAAGTTGGGCGATGAATGGTATATCAATCTGAATCTGCTCAAGTTTTATGAACATCAGGAGATCGATTATCCCAAACGCAAAATTCCCGTCGAATTTAGTTACCGCTTCATAAAACGTTATGTAACGGTTCTGACTATCCCGGATGGTTACAAAGTAACCTTTCTGCCTAAAGGGAAATCGTATAAAAACAATGTATGGGGATTTGTGATGGAATATGAACAGAAGGGGAACCAGGTTATCCTGACCCAGGAATTCCACAATGACCACCTGTTGCTGAATCCCGATCAGTTTAAGGAATGGAACGAAGTGCTCGAGCACCTGTTTCCACAATACAAAGAATCTATCAGCATTTCAAAAATATAAAAACGCATGCACACGGTTTTGAAGCAATTATTCATCCTGATTCTGGTGATCAGCCAGGGTAGCGCATTCGCACAATCGCTTCCTCCAATCGAAAGGGAAAGCTGGTTCGGTTCCGAGCGGGTCCAGAAGCCCGCCTCAAAATATGATAATGAATCGGCGGTGATTTTACTCGACCGGAGAAGAGTGGAATATATTGATGAGGGTCAGGAATTGGTTGCTTACCGATCGCTTCACCGGCGCATCCATATCATGGATGATAAGGGAATTGAGTATTTCAACAAAGTTTATCTGCCCGTAAGTTCCAACAATGAGATTGTAGATATTATGGCGCGGACGATTTTGCCCGGGGGGAAGATCATCACCGTGGATAGTCGCAATATCCGCGATCTCCAGGAAGATAATCAGAGCTATAAAATATTCGCGATGGAGGGCTTGGAAAAGGGGTGTGATGTGGAATTCTACTTTACCTGCAAACAGAATATTTCTTATTTCGGTCGTGAAGTGATTCAGAATAGTATCCCTGTGCAGGAAGCGGAAGTGATTGTGGTGGCGCCCGAACGACTGATTTTTGAAATGCGCGGTTATAATAAAGTGAACAGCGCTACTGATACAATCTTGAGGGGCAAACGATTTATTAGTATTCGTCAGACGGATATTAGTGGTGCGGACGAAGAGAAATATTCGAGCTATCATTCGAATCTGAAACGGGTGGAGTATAAACTTTCCTACAATACGGCGCGCAGCAGGACGGAAAGATTGTTTACCTGGAATGAGCTGGCACGCCGGGCTTACGATATTTACGCCACCTATTCCGACAAGGAAACGAAGCGGGCGGCTGAGTTTGTCAAAAAGAATGGATGGAATAAGCTGGGAGGGAATGAAGTGGCTGTTATCTCCGCCGTAGAGAACTACCTGAAGAAAAATATCAGTACATCAGAGGATACAGGTGATGAATCCGGCAATGATATTGAAGCTGTCATAAAGAAAAGAATTGCCAGTAACCGCGGGATTATTCGGTTGTATGGAGCTATTTTCAGGCAGTTGAATATTGATCACGAGTTTGTGCTTTGCGGCTCGCGCCAGGATTTCGAAGTGGATCGTTCCTTTGAGAACTGGAACAACTGTGATAACCATTTAATCTATTTTCCCAGGCTCCGGAAATATATTGCGCCAACCCTGCTGGAAATGCGTTATCCGTTTTTTAATCCCGAGTGGATCGGCACCAATGGTATTTTTTGTAAGAACACAACGATCGGAAATTTTACCACGGCCATTGCGGAAATTCGGAAAATAAACGGTGAAGATTGCCACTGGTCGGCCAGTAATATCGATGCCAAAATCAATCTTAATAAGACCCTTGATACCCTGCAGGTGGCCGTTCGCCAGTCTTTCACCGGGTACTCTTCCATTTTTTACCGGGCCAGTTTCAACCTTTCGCCCGAGGAATACCAGAAGGAGCTGATTAAGGAGATGGCCAAATTTGTGACCAATTCCGAGCGGGTACTCAATACAACGATTGAGAACCGTGCGATGGAGGATTTCACGCCCAACAAACCATTGGTGATTGATCAGGTGGTTCATTCGAGCGAACTGGTGGAAAGGGCCGGCACCAAAGTGCTGGTGAAAATTGGAGCGCTCATCGGTCCGCAGTCGGAAATGTATCAGGAAAAGCCAAGGCAGTTCGAGATGGATGTCAATTATCCCCATGTGCTAAACCGGACGATTGAGTTCAGGTTACCGGATGCATATACCGTTAAAAACGCGGAGGACCTCAAAATCAGCAAAACGGTACAGGCCGATGGCCAGTTGACCATGGGCTTCGAATCCTCCTATACAGTGGAAGGAAATCTGCTGAAGGTCACCATCAGTGAACAATACTGCCGGTTGACTTATCCGCTTTCGCAGTATGAGGATTTCAAAAAAGTAATCAATGCGGCCGCGGATTTTAACAAGGTGATCCTGGTGCTTGAACCCAAGTAACAAGTAACCGTGGGTTTAGCCCATCTCCGCGGCTTTATGAATGGCTTCGCGGATACGCAGGTAGGTGCCGCAGCGGCATATGTTTCCCGCCATGGCAGAATCAATCTCTTTGTCCGAAGGCCTGGGATTTTTTCTCAGTAAAACGGCGGCAGTCATGATTTGTCCGGTTTGGCAGTATCCGCATTGGGCCACATCCAGTTCCAGCCAGGCTTTTTGCAAAGGGTGACTGACATCTTCCGACAATCCCTCGATGGTTACCACTTTTTTACCGGCTGCCTGGCTGAGTTTGACGGTGCAGGATCGTACAGCTTCGCCATTCACATGAACCGTGCAGGCGCCGCATTGTGATATGCCGCAACCGTATTTGGTTCCAACCAGGTCGAGATGATCGCGCAATACCCAGAGCAAGGGCGTATTGGGATCGATATTCAGATTGTAGGTCTTATTATTGACAGTTAAGCTTATCATAGCCTGATTCATTGAAGTTTAAAATGCTCGTCGGGAACCGTTCAGTTGGGTGCCGAAGGGTTGATCATAATAACGCTTACCGGTGGTCCGGTACAATGCATTTGCCACCGCGCCGAATACCGGCGGGAAAGGCGGTTCACCCAATCCGGTTGGATCGATATCGTTCTGTACAAAATGCACATCAATCTGCTTCGGTGACTCGTTTATCCGGATGATTTTATAGCGGTTGAAATTATTCTGTTCGGGAACGCCATCCTTAAAACTCAGTGATCCATACATGGCATTGCCGATTCCGTCCACCACGGCTCCCTGTACCATGTTGGTGGCAGCATCCGGGTTTACCACGATGCCGCAATCCACGGCGCTGAAGACCCGTTCAACATAAGGCTTGCCATCGCGGGTAATCATATCAACCACATGGGCCACGTAGGAATTGTGACAGAAATAGGCGGCCACACCGCGACTGTATTTTTTGTTTTCCTCCTTGTTCCAGCCCGATTTGTCTCGCACCAGTTTCAATACTTCCGCATAACGATCGGGATTATAATCGTTGTTTTCGCCCACCGGTTTTTCCTTTGCGCGTTTCAGCAATTCGAGCCGCATTTCAATGGGATCCTTGCCCATGGCTTCGGCCAGCTCATCCAGAAAAGATTGTTCGGCCGCCGCATTGAAATTGGATCGCGGTGCACGGAAAGCGCCGATCGTGATATTCGTCGGAATCTTCCATGCTTCTGCGAGATAATTATCAACGGCACCGGCGGGAAAACGATTGGCATGAATCGCGTGATCCGGAATACCGCCGCCCTTCACATGAAAGGCGATAAGATTTTTGTTCGCATCCAATGCTGCACGATAGGTTGCGGTGTACATGGGACGATAAATTCCGTAGGTCATATCATCTTCCCGGGTATAAATCAGCTTTACCGGCGCACCCAGTTTTCTGGATATCAGCGCCGCCTCCAGCGGATAATGACTATAAGCGCGACGTCCGAAGCCGCCGCCCATGCGCGTCATGCGCACTTCGATTTTCTCGGGCGGCATTTTTAATACACGTGATAATGCCGGAATGGCCCAGCTGGGAGATTGCAGCGGCCCAATCATCAGTGCCTTATCACTGGTTACATGCGCAAAGAAATTCATTGGCTCCATACAGTTATGAGCCAGGAAGGGCGCGGTATAAGTTCGCTCGATGATTTGTGCGGCGTTTTTAAATGCGGCTTCCGGATCACCATCGCGTCGCAGTACCTCCGCGGGTTTCGCAGAATGTTCGCGCATTTTTTTGAGTTGAATGCTGGTGGTTTCCAATACCCCGGGAACAATCACTTCGGTTGTTTTCCCGTCGCGACTTAATAAGATATCTTTCCTATCGCCGGTGGGTTCCCAGTTTACTTTGAGTTTTTTGCGTGCATTCATCACTTCCCAGGTGGAATTACCGACCACTACCAATATCTCATTGAAGCTGCGGGTATCGAAGCCGCCCAAACCCATTCCTTCTTCATAAAGTGTTTGACGGAACACATCGCGGATTCCCGGCATTTTCAACGCTTCCGTGGCATCGAAAGATTTCAGTTTCATGCCGAATGCAGGGGGATGTTCAATCATGGCGATCAACATGCCTTCCTGTTTATAATCCAGTCCAAATAATGGTTCTCCTGATACGATTTTCTTACCTTCTACATTCTTTTGTGAACTGCGTACAATTATGAATGCCTCAGGTTTTTTGAGTGGGATCTCCTTCGGTACCGGTAATGTGGATGCTTTCGAGGCGAAGGATCCGTATGAACCCGATTTACCGGTTTTATCATGATGGATCATTCCATCGCGGGCACTCAGTTCCGACACCGGAACGCCCCAGCTTTGGGCTGCAGCTTCCAGCAAAATCAGACGCGCAGCGGCTCCCGCCTCCCGCAGGGGCTTCCAGTACATGCGTACCGAATTGCTTCCGCCAGAATACTGGGGTCCCAGTTTCATGTTGTCATGCGGACCCATTTCCACCACAATCTTTTTCCAGTCGGCCTCCAGTTCCTCTGCCACGATCATGGGCAGCGAGGTCATCACGTTTTGACCGAACTCCGGATTGGGGTTCAGTATCTTGATAATATTATCCGGCGTGATTTTGATATAGCCGTTCAGCTCGATCCACTCGGCTGCAGCTTCTTCTGGCAATCCGGCTTTTTTAAAGGAGGAAAGAAAACTGAAACTTAACAGGAGTCCGCCACCGGCAAGCGTTGAAGATTTCAGAAATGTCCGCCTGTCCACAAGTTTTTTTGGTTGGCCCATGGTTGATCATTTGAAAGTGAAGGCTTCATAGCCTGGTAGTTTACCCTCTATAAAATTACCGGTTTTAAAGGCTTTTGGGGTTGATTCCATTGGCTGGAAGCGGCAATTGGTGGCGGTTTCGGGAAAAATGCTACATGAATTGGGTTTTTTCAGCTTCCAACTGTCAGAATTATGAAGGCTGCAAATGCTCTGTGCTGCACCCTGGCCGATCAGCCTGGGACCGGCAATTAAATGCCGTTTTTCATTTGCCAATAAGAATGGTTTCCCGAAATTTGAGATACTTACTATGGACTTAAACGATTCACTATGGCCAAATTTCGCAGAAGAGAATTCCTGAAATTATCCGGTGCCGGACTTGCCTCCACGATTTGGGGCCCCTTGATCCAGAAAGCCCTCGCTGTAGAAGCCTACAACGAAACGAAATCTATTAAGGATGTCAAGCATATCGTGATTCTCATGCAGGAGAACCGCTCCTTCGATCATTATTTCGGCGCGAAAAAGGGGGCGCGCGGATTCGGCGATCGTTTCCCGATTCCGCTTGCCAGTGGACAACGGGCTTTCCATCAATCCGATGGAGAAAAGATAGTGCCGCCCTATCGGGCCGATGGTAAGAAAACCAATGCAGCCATGATTGTGGGCACTCCTCATGATTTCGCCGACACACAGGCCGCCTGGAATCAGGGCAAATACGGATTCTGGCCCTTGTTTAAAACACCTTATTCGATGGCCTATTACACGCGGGAGGAAATCCCCTTTCAATATGCCTTAGCCGAGTCGTTCACGCTTTCAGATGCCTATCACTGTTCGGTGGCAACGGGTACGGATCCGAATCGCATCGTATTCTGGTCAGGATCCAATTTCGACCCCGAGAAAAGAGCGGCGGGTATCAACTGTACCGATCAGGATTCTGAGCCTGTTAACGTACGCTGCTGGGTCACCGGTGCAGAACCCGAACCCGGTTATCAATACAAATTAAACGGGTTCAAATGGCCCACCATACCCGATGTGCTGCAGGAAGCAGGAATAAGCTGGCGCATTTACCAGGATCCCAACAATAACTGGACCGGCGCTATGCACGGATGCCTCGCCTTTGAATCCTTCCGCACGGCGAAAAAGGGATCGCCTATCTACGAGAACGGAATGCGCCATTATTCGCTGGCCGATCTGAAACGCGATGTTGAAAATGATCGCCTGCCCTCGGTAAGCTGGATCCTTCCATCCAAGGATGATTCGGAACATCCGGGTGCTCCTTCAAGTCCGTATCGCGCTGCCAACTTCACCCATGAAGTGCTGCAGGCGCTGACCGCAAATCCCGAGGTATGGGGCAAAACCGTTTTCTTCCTCACATTCGACGAGAATGACGGGCTCTTTGATCATCTTCCAGCACCGGCCGTGCCTTCCTATAATCTCGATGGTACGCTCGCCGGTAAAGCCACGTTGCCGCTGGAAGGGATGTATTTCCATAACCCTCATGGAACCAAACCTTTCCCCAATCCCGCCTGGCCTGAGCATCAGCAGGTGTATCAGGATAAGCGTGATACCATCAGCGGCAATATTCGTCCCTGGGGACTCGGGCCGCGCGTTCCGCTCTATATCATATCGCCCTGGAGCAAGGGTGGATGGATTCATTCCGAAGTGGCAGACCATACTTCGGTGGGACAATTCCTCGAGAAGCGATTTGGTATAACCATTCCGGCCATCTCGCCCTGGCATCGGGCCGTGTGCAGCGATCTGACTTCGGCCTTCGATTTCAAATCGCCTAATGACAAAATCTTCCCCGTATTGCCCGATATGTCGGATTTCCGGCAACGTGATGAAGCTTCGGGGAAACTGCCCAAGGCTGCCGCGCCCGCAACACCGCCTGACCTCTATCAGGAAAAAGGTTCGGTTTACTCGCGCGCATTGCCTTATTCGCTGCGTTGTCGCGCCAATGTGTTGAAAGATGCCAATCAGCTGCAACTGATCTTCGATAACCGAGGTAAAAAAGGTGCGGTATATCATGTGTATGATATGCATAACCTCGAAGCAATACCGCGCCGATACACGGTGGAAGCCGGGAAAAAGCTCGACGATACATGGGATTTGAAAAAAACAAATGGCGAATACCATCTCGAAGTATTTGGTCCCAACGGCTATTTTCAATCCTTCAAAGGCTCGGTGCATGCCAGCGAACCCGAACTCGTGATAGAGCCGGATGAGAAAAAAGGGGGATTACATATACTCTGTTTAAATCCCGGTGCGGAAACCCTGAACCTGACGATAAGGGATAACGCCTATGGGTATCCGACACCCAAACCATTCAGTCTGGGTTCGAAGAAAAAGAAAAAGCATTACCAGGAGCTGAGCAAGTCGGGCAACTGGTACGATTTTACGGTACAATCCGGCAATATGGAATATCGTTTTGCGGGGCGTGTGGAAACCGGCAAGGATACGATTACCGATCCGGCAATGGCGCAACATTTGTAAGCCGATTCCTTAAACGATTAAACATTCCGTATCATTGCAGCCTGATTCCTCAGGTATGAAAAGAGTTTCGCTGAAAGATATCGCGCAAAAAGCGAAAGTGTCCGTGGCATCGGTATCCTATGTGCTGAACGGACAGGAAAATCGGGTGGGAGAGGACGTTGCACGCCGTGTGAAGGAGCTGGCAAAAAAGCTCAACTATCGTCCCAATTACCTCGCCCGCAGTTTGAAAACACGTAAAACCAGTACCATCGGATTGGTGGTGGCCGATATCCGGTATCGTTTTACAACCGGTATAACACGCTCCATCGAGGCAGAAGCGCAGAAGAACAAATATTCTGTTCTGATTGGCAGTTTCGGCGAAGATCCGAATCGATTTACGGAACTGGTCAATGTGCTGATCGACCGCGAGGTGGACGGACTGATCCTCTTGCCCGTGGATGGGGTGGAAGACGAAATCCGCCGGCTCAATAAGCTGCACATCCCTTATGTGCTGATGGACCGCTATTTCCCGGAAATTCCCTCGAACCTGATTGCCCTGGACAATTATAAAGCGGCCCGTAATTATGTGGATTATCTCGTTTCGCTGGGCCATACCCATATTGGGTGGATCAATTATTCCACCAGTATGCATCATCTGAAGGAGCGCACACGCGGTTATACAGATGCCGTAAAGAAGCATAAGATTCCACATGGAGCCGGCTGGAATAAAAAAATAAAACGCAAATCGCTGGAAGCCGATCTGCATATGGCGATTGACGAACTCCTGGCCGAACCGCACGAGAAAATGGCAATTATCTTCGCTACGGATACCCTGGCCATACAGGGACTCAAATACCTGAATTCACTTAAGAAAAAGATTCCGCAGGAACTGTCGGTGTTGAGTTTTGATGAATCCGAAGCCTTTCAGCTCTTCAACTGCGCCATTACCCATGGTCGGCAGCCACTGGAAGAGATGGGCAAACTGGCAGTACAAACATTGCTGGAACGCATCAACAACAAAAAAATCCTGAGGCAGGTCATGATGGAATCTGATTTTGTTCATGGCGAATCATGCGGTGAGCGGCTTCGCAGAAACGGAAGGAATCATTAATTTTGCTTCATGCTTCGAAACTTCATAGCATCTTTTCTTCTGTTAATTGCGCTGGTGGCAGCTATGCGAAATCTCGCGCTGCTGGCCTATTACCAGATGGATCGCGATGGTTTTATAAGCACCTATTGTATTAATAAAAACCGTCCCGAGATCGGTTGTAACGGCCAGTGTAAACTGGCTCAGCTGATCAAGGAAAAGGAACAGAAGGAAGCATCCCAAACCCTGGTATCACTGCAGGCCGATTTTCAAATTTATTATCAGGCCCATACTACAGTAGTGAAAATGCCGGTCGCCATTGAATTGCCAGCGATCAAAATTCCCTTACGGAATAGTGCACTCATCGCATCCCCCCTGCTTCATTCCGACGGCAAACCTCCTGAGATCATGGGATAACCGGCTGGTGCCTGGTTAATGCATATCTGCATTGATGGAATATCCATTAATGTGATTAATCCTATTGTTTATTCTCAATTTATTTCCATGTTTCTCCATAGAAAAATGGGGTTGCTGGCTATTGTTCTCACTATGGCCGCCTGCTCCAAAGAAAATGACGCACCCAAATCTCAGGATGAATTAGGCGGATTAAAACACGCCGCCACCATTACCAACGAGGATCATAAGATTGAACTGTATACAGTCAAAGGAAATTTCATTTCCGGTTACAATGAAATCGCCCTGCAGATCAAAGACAAAAACGGAAACCTGATTCCCAATGCCAGTATTAGTTGGGAGCCAGTGATGCAGATGATGAGCATGAGTCATTCATGTCCCTATTCTGCTATTTCCAGGAAGGACGGTGCCCGCAATACATACGGCGGTTATATCATCTTCCAGATGGCGGGCAACGATATGGAGCATTGGCAGCTGACTATCCATTATTCCATAAACGGACAGGAATACAGTGCTGTTAAACAGATTGACGTGCTACCCTCCAACCGGCAACAGGTACAATCTTTCATGGGGTCCGACAATGAGCGTTATGTACTGGCGCTGGTGGAGCCTTCTGCGCCGAAGGTTGCCGTCAATAATATGAGCGCTGCGCTCTATAGAATGAAATCCATGATGGAATTTGAAATCGTGGATGGGTACACTGTTGAAATCGATCCGCGTATGCCTTCCATGGGGAATCACGGGTCGCCCAATAATGTGCATCTCGTTCAGGGGGCAGATAAGTTTTATCACGGTAAGCTCAGTTTAACCATGACGGGTTATTGGAAAATAAATCTCCGTTTGCTCGATGCATCGGGTAATCCGCTTAAAGGCGAAGAGCTGACCGGGGAACAGGAATCCAGCAGTCTCTATTTCGAAATCGAATTTTAACCGGATCACCATGAAGCACAAAACAAGCTGGCTCTGGCCGCTGTTGCTTCCACTGGCAGCTGTGGCTCAGGATGCCGATTCCATCCCCGCGAAATCCTTGCAGGAAGTATTGGTGATCACTACAAAATCTGCGCAGCACAAACAGGGAAAATTGCTGTCTTCACTCGATGAGTACCTCTCCGGAAGCGAGCAGCTCAACCTGGTAAAACGCGGTGCCTATGCCTGGGAGCCCCTGCTAAACGGGATGGCTTCCGAAAGGTCGGTGATTACCATCGACGGCATGCGTATCTATATGGCCTGTACCGATAAGATGGATCCTGTCACTTCTTATGTGGAGACTTCCAATCTTTCCAAGGCAGTGGTAAAAAGCGGACAGGCAGGGGCTGCACACGGTGCCACCGTCGCGGGAAGTATCGATCTGGTGCGAAAGAAAGCAGGATTTGGTGCGGCAGCAATGCAAACCGGAATAGTAACCGGTTATGAATCCAATAACCGGCAACGTATTCTGGGTGCTGACTGGCAAATTGTTCGTCCGGGCTTTTATGCTGATCTCGATTTCACCTATCGAAAGGCTGATAATTACAAGGCGGGCGATAAACAGGAGATACTGTATTCTCAGTTTACCAAGTATAATCTCTCGGCCATTACCGGCTTTAAATGGAATGATCACCAGCAACTGGAGGCATCACTCATATTCGACAATGCCAGCGATATCGGGTATCCCGCATTGCCGATGGATGTTGCATTGGCGCGCGCGGCGATCGCTTCACTCGCTTATACAAGGCATCATATTTCTCCCTCGGTTCATCAATGGGAAACCAAAATCTATTACAATTCCGTTACGCACCATATGGATGATAGTGATCGCCCGGATGTTCCGGTGCGTATGGATATGCCCGGATG
The DNA here is from genome assembly GCA_036562745.1 of Flavihumibacter sp. GTDB lineage: Bacteria > Bacteroidota > Bacteroidia > Chitinophagales > Chitinophagaceae > Flavihumibacter. The sequence goes on along the minus strand of DATCJQ010000472.1, from coordinate 17,277 downwards.
GACCAAAACAGCCGGAGTATATTCTGTGCTTAGTGGGGCTTCTTCAAAACATAACTGGAAAGCCTCGCTGAGCGGGCATCACAATAGTTCACTTGCCGAAATGACCATGTTCTCCAATAACCCGGGCGAGAAAGATATGTATATGCTCACATGGCCCGGCGTGCACACTTATTATGGCGGCATCTTTATGGAAGACCGGTTCAGGATCAGTAACGAGTGGATGCTCCAGGGATCTGCCGGATGGGCTCTCCAGCAAAATCAGATCAGAAATGAAATGGGATTAAAAAGCCTTGAAATCTTTTATCCCCTGATACAGCAAACCCAAACCAGGGCGCTGAAAAACCTGTCGGCGGGTTTACAATATCAACCGTCCCGTTGGAATTTCAGTGTCGGTGCCTCCTATGGAGAGCGCGCTCCCTCGGTGTCTGAAGGCTATGGATTTTATCTCTTCAATAGTTTCGACCGGTATGATTATATCGGAAACCCAAATCTGTTGAAGGAAAAATCTATCGAATTTAATGCAGGGGCAACCTATACCGACAGCCTGTTTCAATTGAAATGGAAGGGGTCTTTTTTTCACGTGATGGATTATATTATGGGGATGACCGATAATAGCTATATTCCCATGACCATCGGCGCATCGGGGGTTCGTATTTACGGGCAAATCCCCTTTGCTCAGATTTGGAATACTTCGTTTTCAGGTGCCTGGCAAATTTTCAAATCCATCAGTGTTAGCACCAGAGCCTCCTATCGTCGTGGATTAAGTGATCAGAAGGAAAATCTCCCACTGATACAGCCTTTCAGCTATGGAGCAAAATTGCAGTACAAAACATCGAAGTTAAACGCCGAGCTGGTGATGGACGGTGCCATTCGGCAATCGAGATACAGTATTTCTTTTGGGGAGAATCCTGCGCCAGACTATACTATTTTCAATATTACCGCGGGTTATAAATTCCGGTTCGATAAAATGAACATGATATTCAATGCAGGAGTGGAGAATCTTTTTGATCGGCATTATACCACATTCGCCGACTGGAGCCGTGTTCCACGAATGGGCAGAAATTTTTTTACGAGTCTGATAATTAAACTCAGATCATAGAATTAGTTATTACCTGACCAGTATAACATACACGTATAGCCGAAACAATGCTTCCTATTGAAGATTGGATCGGCTATTTGTTTTTACATCTATTATCGGGCCAAAAATGCTGAACTTCAAACGGATCGTTAAATACTAAAGTTTGTTTGTGGCAAATTCTGGACGTGCCTGTGTAAATAAGCAACAGTTTGAGATAATAAAAAATAGAAAATCAATATCCCCCGCACGGCATGTTATTTGAAGGTTTAGGGAATAATCGAAAATGCATAAGTATGAAAAATCAAACAAATTGGCTACAACGTGCGGTCAGAGTATTGCCGGTAGTTTTGGCATCCGGGATTTTATTTGCGAGTTGCAGTAAGGATGACGATGACAAAGAAGAAGTAGACAATCGTCCATATACCGTTACCGGGAACGCAAGCGGTACACAGATGGTGCCCGCTGTGGAAGGTGAAGGAACGGGTACGCTCAACGGTACCTATTCTCCTGCAACAAGGGAATTCATTTATACATCCAGTTGGTCGAACCTGTCCGGTGCTCCGACAGCCGCCTCCTTCTATTCGGGGGCCAGCGGTGCTAACGGAACAGCTGTAGGTACACCATGGGATTTGGGTACTGAGCCTGGTAACAGTGGATCCATTACAGATACACTTATGCTTACACAGGAGCAGGGTACCGAATTGCTGGGTGGTAATTGGTACTACACTTTCGGTACCACGGATAATCCCAACGGAGAAGTCCGCGGACAATTAAGTGCCACCCGCTAACGCAACAGGTCGTAACTAAAAGCAGGTTGCGGCCTGTTCATTTTACTTAAAACAATCAGGTATGAAACATATTTTATGGCTTGCATGGCTGCCTTTATTTATAGCCTGCGCCAACAATGAACAACGCGACGATATTGAATCGGCCGAAAGAATCGAAGGAAATGAAAACAATCCGCCTGCGAATCAGCTGATACCCGGACAGGATATTCAGGATTCCAATACAGTTACCGGTGCTGGTTCCGCCTCTTACGTGCAACTGGATAAGCAGGATTCCAGTTTTGTTGTAAGTGCCGTCAGCGGCGGTATTATGGAAGTGCAATTGGGTGAACTGGCCCGTCAGAAAGCCGGCAACCAGGCCGTTAAGGACTTCGGTAACCAAATGGTGGAGGATCATTCCAAAGCGAATAGTGAACTTTCACAATTGCTTCGCGGCAAAGGATTCCGCATAACAGATTCCCTGCAGGAAAAACATCAAAAGCATATCAGTATGCTTCGTGAGAAGACAGGGGCCGCTTTCGACAAAGCATATGTGGATCATATGGTGAAAGATCATGAAGAAGATGTGAAGGCATTCGAAAAAGCTTCGAAAGAGGCAAAGGATCCTGATATTAAAGCCTTCGCCACGAAAACATTGCCTGTGCTTAAAATGCACCTTGAAAATATTAAGAGAGTTCAGAAAGACGTGAAGTAGTGGCTTGCGCCTGGAATCCTGAATCTGGATTTTTTCCACAGGTGAAAAAACGATCCGGCAACCGTGAAATAACTCTGGCGGCGAATAGTAAGGATGTTTAGTTTTGCTGAGTGATAATATTTTTCATCATACTGACCATTCTTTTGTTCGCCGTTTTTCTGTTTCTGCGGCAACCCGTATTCGGCAAAGTTCCCAATGGTGCGCGGCTTGAACGAATGCGAGCGTCCAAACAGTATCACAACGGCAGGTTTCAGAACCGCTCATTTACGCCCGCTCTTAGTGAAGGATATAGTATGCCGGCAGTACTTTTCAATTTTTTGTTCAGAAAACCTGCAGATAGTAGTCCCGTTGGGGAAATTCCTTATATTAAAACGAACTTGCATGATCTTCCCCCGGATCGTGATTTGCTGGTTTGGTTCGGACATTCGTCCTATTTTTTACAGATAAGCGGGATAAAATTCCTGATCGATCCCGTTTTCAGTGGGAACGCGTCGCCCATTCCCGGCACCACCCGGGCCTTTGCAGGCTCCAACCACTATCAGGTGGGTGATATTCCGGAAGTGGACTATCTCCTGATAACACATGATCACTACGACCATCTCGATTACCGAACGGTTAAGCAGTTAGTTCCAAAAATCAAGAAGGTAATCACCGGACTTGGGGTAGGATCTCATCTTGAATATTGGGGATATCCTCCGGGAATGATAACGGAAATGGATTGGGAGGAAACCCTGGATTTACGAAAGGGGGTGAAGTTGCATGCTTTGCCGGCAAGGCATTTCAGTGGAAGGGGGTTCACCCGTAATAATACACTTTGGCTGTCCTTCCTGCTGGAAACATCAGTGCAAAAAATCTATTTGGGCGGCGACAGCGGATATGATTCGCATTTTTCGGAGATAGGGAGGCGATTTGGACCGATTGATCTGGCGATACTCGAAAATGGTCAGTATAACCGTGCCTGGCAGGCCATTCATTGCCTGCCGGATGAAACGCTGAAGGCGGCCCGTGAATTAAATGCCCGCAGAATAATACCGGTTCATTCAGCCAAGTTTTCACTGGCATTGCATAGTTGGTATGAACCATTGGAAGAATTAACCCGTCTGGGGCAGCAGGCCAATATCCATTTGCTTACACCCCGTATTGGAGAACCGGTAGAGCTGCTCGACGATCAGCAGGTTTTTTCGGAATGGTGGAAGTCGTATTTATCGTCCGCCGGCAATATCAATAAAACCGCCCGTGGTGTAAGATGATTGATCCGATGCCAGCCATAGGATCGCTTCGGCCACTTCGCGCGGTTCACCGCCCCGTTTCATCGGAATCTGTTCCTTTAAACGGTTCACCCTTTCAGGTTCGCCCCCGCTGGCATGGATATCGGTGTAAATAAAACCCGGACGAACTGCATTCACACGGATGCCATCGTGGGCCACTTCTTTTGAAAGTCCGATCGTAAGAGCGTCCAGTGCAGCTTTCGATGCTGCATAGTCTGTATACTCGTTGGGTGCTCCGGTTTTTGCGGCAATAGAGGAAACATTTACGATGGTTCCTCCAAGGCCACCGCGGCTGAAAGCCATCCTTTTCACCGCTTCTCGGGCACAGATAAACGCACCTGTGATATTGGTGCTGAATATTTTTTGTAGTCTCTCATAGCTAAGGTCCACCAGTTTTGACTGTTTTTCCAATATGCCTGTATTGTTAATCAGGCAATGGAGTCTGCCGAATTCTTCATCAACGGTTCTGAACAGGCGGAGTATATCATCTTCCTTTGAAACATCTGCCTGTATGGCCACTGCCTTGCCTCCCTGGCGACGGATTCGCTCCACCACCAGATCAGCTGCTGTTTTGTTTTGAAGATAGTTTAGGGCCACTGCGTATCCCTGTGCGGCGGCCAGCAGGGCCGTGGCTGCTCCGATGCCTCTGCTGGCACCTGTTATCAGCATGTTTTTTTGCTCCATTCGGATTGGTTTTTATGTTTCTCTATGTTCAGGATCGATTTGAGTTCAGTCAGTCTTCCCGCAAGTCCTAACAGGGGAGTGGGAATCACGGGATCCGCCGCATTGGCCAATCGCATCAGTTCAAAGTTCAGGGAACCGATTTCAGTAAGTCTTCCCGCCCTGATATCCTGCAGGGTGGATATTTCCTGTCCGGTTGAAAACCGGCTGATGGCCAGTAAACCGGATTCCAATTCTTCCATACCTATATCCATTCCGTTCGCTGCTGCCACCTTTTGGGCTTCTGACAGCATCTCCCTTGCAATTATCATCGCCGTTTCATTGCGATGAAAAATTCCATTATCTGTTTCCAGCAGGGGACATACGGAATTGAAGACGCAGTTCAGCATCGCTTTTTTCCAGGCAACCCGTTGAATATCTTCCTCCAGGTGGAAATCAAAATGCGGAACCTGAATGGTTTTGAGGGTTTGGAGAAGCTGTGCTTTCGAGCCGCGAACCAATCCAACGGCAGTTCCGTTTACGGGCTTGAGCCGAATACATCCCTCACCCAATTGCTGTGCCGTTACAAACAATACACCCCGATACAGTTCGGTAAATCCGGCTTCGACAAAGGGATGCTCAACATGCAGACCATTTTGGAGAAGGATAACCGGTCGTTCCAATAATGGTATGTCAACAGACAGCAGCTTAAATCGAGCTGCCAGTTCGCGGTTGCCCATTGTTTTGGTACAAATAATAAGCGGGCCACCGGGGCGATCCATATCGGAAATCGAATGCAGGGGCAGGGAATAGTCAACTATATCACCTGAAGAAATTTCAATTCTACCGGTAATCTGATCCTTTGCCGGATGGGCAGACGATGAGAGGCCGCTGCGTAATAAATACACTTCCCTGCCTGTTGCCTTTAACAAGGCAGCCAGTGAAATGCCAATGGCACCGGCACCAAGAACATAAATCGCTGACATAACTATGATTGATTATGAAAATTCAGGATTTATAGATAGCTGGAACAGGTACAGTTTTAGCATTTTTATACATAGCAGTTGGATGAATGGCGCGGGAGTATCCCCTGAAACTTCCTAGCTTTGCAGCGTGATTCAAACATCTCCCCGCAATCAGCGCACCATCATTTTCATTCTGGGTTTATTAACAGCGATCGGTCCGCTTTCCATTGATATGTATTTGTCTGCATTTCCGGCCATTGCCGAATCACTGCACACAGATATTTCAAAGGTTACCCTCTCGCTATCCTTCTTTTTTGTAGGGATATCGGCAGGACAACTCTTATACGGCCCGCTGTTGGAACGATACGGAAGAAAGCGTCCGCTTTACGGGGGATTGTTTCTCTATTTCCTCGGGGCACTCGGATGTGCCACCGCAGAAAATGTGGAATTGCTGATCGCGAGCCGTTTGCTGCAGGGGCTCGGAAGCAGCGTGGGCATGGTAGCTGCCCGGGCGATGGTACGTGATCTTTTTGAAGTGAAAGACAGCGCCAGGGTATTTTCCATGCTGATGCTGGTGGTATCGGTATCGCCCATCATCGCGCCATCATTTGGTGGAATAATCACAACCCTGCTGGGGTGGAGGGCTATATTCGGCGTATTGATAATCATTATCCTTCTCATTTTGTTGGGATCCTGGTTTTTTCTGCCCGAATCCAAAGCGCCCGACCCATCGTTTTCACTGGCGCCAAAGCATATCCTGCAGAGTTTCGCCTCTGTATTGAAACATCCCGGCTTCCTGACCCATGCACTGACCGGTGCGGTTTCATCTGCGGGATTGTATGCCTATATCGCCGGATCTCCCCACGTGTTCATCGATCTCTATAAGGTAACGGAAACGCAATTCGGATGGATCTTCGCGGCCATTGCAGCCGGCCTCGTAACCGCCAGTCAACTGAATACGCTGGTGTTGAAAAAAAGGAGCAGTCAGAAAATCATCCAGCGCGCAACGCTTCTGCAAACGGTGTTCGGGATTATCCTCGTGCTGATTGTGGCATTCGGATGGGATTCGGTACTCCTGACCATGGCATGCATATTCGCCTTCCTCGGTTGCCAGGGTTTTATCTTCCCCAATGCAACAGCGCTTGCACTGGCACCAATGGGGCACAATGCCGGGAATGCCTCAGCCATGATCGGTGCTATCCAGATGACCATCGGAGCCAGCGCCTCTGCCTTGGTTGGAATTATACATAACAATACACCACTACCCATGAGTGTGGTTATGACCGGATGTGCGATTACTGCCTTTGTGGTGCAGGGAATCAGTCGGAAAGACTGGGGATTTAATCTTCATAAATTTATCACCCGCTAGGATCTGAATTGATGGGGAAATAGGATTTTTGATAATAATTCCCCGCTTATGCAGCATACCTTGCTCGAGTATCTGTACCTGATTCTGATCATCCTCGGATTGGTGTTGCTGGCCTACCGGATCAAAATCGCCTATCCCATTGTGCTTGTATTGGGCGGATTGCTGCTCAGTTTTACGGTGGAATTTTCGCGGGTGTGGATCGATCCCGAAATTATTTTCCTGATTTTTCTTCCGCCCTTATTGTACGAGGCTGCCATGCAAACATCCTGGAAGGAATTCTGGAAGTTCCGCAGGGTGATTATGAGTTTTGCGTTTCCGCTGGTTATCATCACTTCCACCATCATTGCGATTTTCGCGCATTCCTATCTGCCCGGTTTCACCCTGGCACTGGGGTTTTTACTCGGGGGAATTATCTCCCCGCCCGATGCCGTCTCCGCAACAACCATCATGCGTCAGGTGAATGCACCCAAATCGCTTGTGAGTGTGATTGAGGGGGAAAGCCTGCTGAATGATGCATCCTCGCTGATCGTGGTTCGCTTTGCACTCGCTGCCGTCCTGACGGGTCAATTCAGTCTGGAGAAAGCGACGATCGATTTTGTGCTGGTGATCGTAATGGGGGTGCTGATCGGGTTGGGAATCGGTTTGTTGTTTTATTTTATTTACAGATGGCTCCGTTTGCCATCCAATGTGGAAACCGTACTGACATTACTGGCTCCCTATATCATGTATTACTGCGCCGAGCATTTTGAGTTTTCGGGTGTGCTGGCCGTGGTGAGTGGGGGACTTTACCTCTCGAGCCGAAGATTGAAAATGCTCAGCTACAAAAGCCGGATGGAGGGTGTGAATGTTTGGAGCAACCTGGTGTTTGTTTTAAATGGCTTCATCTTCTTGCTGATTGGATTGCAATTGCCGCTGATTGTACAGGAACTGGGCGATACCAGCCTGAACGAAGCGATCCGATATGCATTGGTGATTTCCGGGGTACTGATCATTACGCGTATCCTCTGCACATTTGGTGCAGCCTGGTTCACCATACTGGCCAGTCGCTTTATCAGGGTGGCCAATGCGAATCCGGGTTGGAAAAGTCCGCTGATCGCGGGTTGGGCGGGAATGCGGGGTGTGGTCTCCCTGGCGGCGGCGATGTCCATCCCCCTTTACCTGAGTGGCGACCAGGCTTTTCCGCAGCGAAACCTGATTCTGTTCATCACATTTGTGGTGATATTGGTAACGCTGGTGCTACAGGGTCTCACACTGCCCTGGCTGATCCGAAAAATTGATATGAAGGAAGAAGATGAAGCATTGTCTGAAGATGAACAAAACCGCATGATCCTTCGTCAGTTGTCGGAGTATTGCCTGGAATGGCTTAGGCTCCGGCATGCGGAGGCGAGGGAGAAGAATCCCTATGTGAGCAATCTTTACGAAAAACTGCGAACGGATATCGCACTTTATGATCAGCAGCATCAGTCGGGAGTGCACCAGGATCCGGGCGTGCTGCGAGAATATCGTGCCATCTATTTAGAGATGCTGGAAGAACAACGCAAATGGTTGTCCTATATCAACCGTTCAACCGAACTGAGTGATGAGTTGATTCGCAAACACCTCGCTCTGCTTGATATGGAAGAATACAAAGTGCGGGAAAAATATCCTGTTGTGTAATCGAAAATCTGTCGGCCGTGCTTTAATGACACCGGATGCTTATTTTAGCACCTGTTTAAAACTAAGTGCAATGCTTGATAGAAGAAGATTTTTGCGTCAGTCTCTGACCAGCTCCGCCTCCCTGGTAGCCGGATCCTCCCTGCTTACCATGTGCTCGAACGCCGCGGAAAAGTCCAACGAAACCGCGAACAAGAATCAGAAAGGAGGGTTTCCCATCGTGATTTCCACCTGGGATTTCGGGATGCAGGCCAATGAAGGCGCGTGGGAAGTACTGTCAAAGGGCGGAAGGGCCGTGGATGCAGTAGAAGCCGGTGTACGGATCACCGAAGCAGATCCCTCCAATTTAACAGTGGGATTGGGTGGATTGCCCGACCGTGAAGGCCGCGTAACACTCGACGCCTGTATCATGGATGATAAATACGGATGCGGATCGGTAATGTGTATCGAACATATCAAGCACCCGATTTCTGTTGCCCGCCTGGTGATGGATAAAACTCCGCACGTAGTGTTGGTGGGCGATGGTGCCCTGGCATTTGCATTGGAGAATGGATTCAAGAAAGAAAACCTGCTGCTGCCTGCTTCGGAAAAAGCCTATAAGGAATGGCTTAAGACATCCAAATACGAACCGATTATCAATATTGAAAATATTCTGAATAAAGTGGATGTTGATTCACTGCCCGGTGGAAAATATAATCACGATACCATCGGTATGATTGCCATCGACCAGCAGGGCAATATGGGTGGAGCCTGCACTACCAGTGGTATGGCATTCAAGATGCGCGGGCGTGTGGGGGATTCTCCCATCATCGGTGCGGGACTTTATGTCGATAATGAAGTAGGTGCAGCTACAGCAACCGGCGTGGGCGAGGAAGTGATCCGCATCGTGGGTTCGCACCTGATTGTGGAACTGATGCGCCAGGGTGCCAAACCCGAACAGGCCTGCCGCGATGCCGTTGAACGGATCGTGAAAAGAAGTCCCTCTAAGGCAAAAGAAATGCAGGTGGGATTTCTGGCACTGAACAAACAGGGCGAGTTCGGCGCCTATTGTCTGCAGGATGGATTCACCTATGCCGTTCGCAGCAACAACGAGAACAAAATGTACAAGCCCGATTATTATTTCAAAGGCTAAGGATATGCCGGCCGTTTCATTGAAAGATATCGCCGAGAAAGCCGGGGTCTCCGTAACCCTGGTTTCTTATGTGCTCAACAACCAGCACGAAAACCGGATCAAAAAGGAAACGGCCGACAAAATCCGTCGTGTTGCCCGGGCACTCAACTATCAGAAAAATATAGTTGCCCGCAGCCTTAAGACCAACCGCACACAAAGCATTGGTCTCATTGTTTCCGATATCGCGAATCCCTTTTTTGCACAGCTCGCACGTTGTATCGAAGATGAAGCGGATCGTCAGGGCTATGCCGTGATCTTCGGCAGTTCCGACGAGGATCCCGTCAAATTTACCAGGGTGCTGGATTTTATGGCCACCAGGCAGGTCGACGGACTCATCATCGCGCCTTCTGCCGATACAGAGTCTGCGCTCAAAAAACTGAAGAAAAGCAGCGTGCCCTTTGTGCTGGTGGATCGCTATTTCCCCTCGTTGAAAACCGATTATATCGGTCTCAATAACTACGAGGCTGCTTATAAGGCGGTGACACATTTACTCGCGCAGGGTAAAACACGTATCGGGATGATCGGCTTTAACAGCACGGTTCACACCTTGCGCGAAAGAACCCGCGGTTACCAGGAGGCACTCAAAGATGCGGGCATCAAAGCCGATAAAAACTGGTTGAAGGAAGTAGGTACCAATGTGAGTTATGCGGAAATCAAAGCCGTGATGGATGAATTGATGAGCCTGTCCAAACCTGTGGATGCCGTGTTTTTCGCCTCCAACCGGATGTCGGGCTTCGGACTGCAATACATTCACCGTAAGAAAGTACAGGTTCCCAAACAGATTGCGCTGGTGGGATTCGATAGTGTGGATGATTACGAGTTATTTGATCCCCCTTTCGCCTATATCCGTCAACCTATCCGGGAGATGGGTTCCCTCGCCATACAGCAACTCCTCGCAAAGATCAACGGCGATAAGAAGCGAAGCTTTTTCGAACTGAGCGGAGAACTGATTTTGAAGCCCGCTGCGCGTTGATCAGCGCCAAACGCTGATTACTGAACTACTGTTTTTCTCTCCGGCCTGCAAGGCTATCAGGCAGCTCTTCCGGAAAGTACCAATTGTCCCTGTTGCGGTTCGCGATATTTCAGTACAAACCAGATGGTGAGAGCAAGTCCGCCCATGGCCATCAGTGCTCCGGCCAGTGCGGGATACTGGAATCCGAGTCCGCGCGCCAGCGGCAATCCGCCGAAATAAGCTCCCAGTGAATTCGCGATATTGAATGCTGCCTGCATGAATGCGGCACCCATGCGGGCTGATTCCTTCGCGGTGCTGATCATCAGCATATTGATGGGGGAGGAAACTGCCATGGCCAACAGACCGCAGAGAAAGGTAAGCGTGAGCGATACAAACTGGTTACCGGAGAAAAAGAATACCGCCAGCAGGGCCGATACCTGGATTACGAACAATACGATGGCTGCTTTTTCGGGTTTCATTTTGTCGGACATGATGCCGCCGAGGATATTGCCGATTACCATTCCTACACCGGCCAGCAGCATGATATAGGGCACAAATCCGGCATTGAAATGCGAAACATTCACGGCCAGCGGGGCTATATAACTGAACCAGGCAAAGAGTCCGCCAAAACCAATGGCTGTTATTGAAAGGATCAGCCAGGGTTTACCGGTTTTGAAGAATTTCAGCTCCTCACGCACGGAACTGTTTTCGGAGCGCGGGGTGGCAGGCAGCCAGATATGAATAAAATAAAGGGCGATGGCACCGATTAGGGCCACAATCAGAAAAGCATAACGCCAGCTGAGGGCCTGGCCGATCAGGGTAACCAGGGGCACCATGGCCAGGTTGGCCACCGTGAGTCCGAGGAACATCATCGCGATGGACTGCGCCTGCTTGCCTTCTTTGGCCAGTTGGGAGGCCACCACGGCACCGATACCGAAGAATGCGCCGTGCGGCAGCCCTGACATGAAACGCAGCGCGAGCAGCGATCCGAAATTGGGTGCGAGTCCGGATAAGCCGTTGAACAAGGTGAAGATCCCCATCAGCACCATCAGGGTTTTTTTGGGGTCATATTTGGTGGAAAATCCTACCAGCAGCGGTGCACCGATCACCACACCCAGAGCATAGGCGGAAATCAGGTAGCCCGCCTGGGGAATGCTTACCGACAAGGAGCTGGCTACATCCGGCAATAAACCCATAATCACAAATTCTGTGGTACCAATTCCCAGTCCACCTAATGTCAACGGAAAAATTTGCTTATTCATACGCACACACGCTTCAAAATCCTCTTTTAGTTGAAACGATTCAACAAAAATAGGAAATTTAATGTGTACTTAATACGCAAACGGTTGTAATAATTTTGTTAATCGGGTGATCGGGTTAATTAAAAATGCCGACAACTTCCTGACTAATTGCCTGTTATATTGTATAATGCGCGACAGAAACGGTCAGATAAAGTGATTTTAGGTATGTTTGACTGTATTTTTTAAATGTGATCTATGCACGAGAGCTTTTGGAGAGAGTTATTGCATGAATTTCATCGGCCCCTTTCAAGTCCGGTATTGATTTTTTCGTTGATTCTGTTAATTATTCTCTTATCTCCGATCCTGCTGCGAAAACTGAATATCCCGGGTATCATCGGGTTGATCATTTCGGGGGTTATCATCGGCCCGAATGGTTTGAATATCCTCGCCAAAAACTCGGCGATTGACCTGTTTTCGACGATTGGGTTGCTTTATATTATGTTCATTGCGGGACTGGAACTGGATCTCAACGAGTTTCAGAAGCATAAGAACAAGAGCTTTGCATTTGGTGCGCTCACCTTTTTTATACCACTATGTATAGGGTATCCCGTTTGCCATTATTTCCTCGGCTACGACAGTAATGCCAGCTTTCTTACGGCCAGTATGTTTGCGACCCACACCCTGGTGTCTTACCCCATTGTAACCCGTTTCGGCGTGTCCAAACAGGCGGCGGTGGCCATCACGGTGGGAGGCACCATCCTCACCGATACGGCTGTGCTCATTATTCTGGCGGTAACCATGGGATCGGCCAAGGGCAACCTGACTCAGGAGTTCTGGATTCGTCTCGGGACTTCCCTGGCGATTTTCTCGGCCATTATGTTCTTCCTGATTCCCCGAATTGCCCGCTGGTTCTTCCGCAAACTGGAAAGTGAGAAAACGTCGCATTATATATTTGTATTATCTGTTGTGTTTTTCGCGGCCTTCCTGGCTGAAGTGGCAGGAGTGGAGGCCATCATCGGGGCATTCGTAGCGGGACTTGCGCTGAACAAGCTGATTCCCCATTCCTCCGCCCTGATGAACCGGATCGAATTCATTGGCAACGCGATCTTTATTCCCTTCTTCCTGATCAGCGTGGGTATGCTGGTGGATCTGCGGGTGGTTTTTAACGGTTATACGGCCCTGTTAGTAGCGGCGGTACTGACCGTAACTTCTTTGTTCGGAAAATGGTTGGCCGCATTCATCACCCAGAAAGTATTTAAATACAACACGGCGGAGCGGCAACTCATGTTCGGACTCAGTTCCGCCCATGCGGCTGCCACACTGGCCATTATACTGGTGGGCTATCGCGAAGGCATTCTCGATGAAAATATCCTCAACGGTACCATCATCCTTATTCTGATCACTTGCCTGGTTGCTTCCTTCGCTACCGAAAATGCGGCCAAGAAAATGGTGCTGGAAGCCGATACAAACGTGGTGCCCGATACGGATCTGCTCGAGAACAAGGAACATATCCTGCTGCCCATCGAGGATTTTGATCATGTGGAATCCATGCTGGAACTGGCCATATTGGTGAAGGATAAGAAATCGCCCCACCCCATTACCGTACTCTCAGTAGTGCCTAACAACAAGGAGGCTGAACAAAACCTGATGGTGGCGCGCAAGAAACTGGACAAATCCTACCAGATTGCCGCGGCCACTGATACCAATATAAACGTAATTGCTTCGATCGATCACAACGTAAACAGCGGTATCATCCGAACTTCCAAAGAAATCATGGCCAATATTGTGCTGCTGGAATGGCCGGAAAAAAATACCATTCTCGAGAAATTTTTCGGAGAAACCACCGAAAGTATAGTAACCGGACTCGATAAAAATATTTTCATCTGCAATCCCAACCATATACTGGTTGCGCATAAACGAATCCTTGTTTTCTGTCCGCCGCTGGTGGAACGCGAAAAAGGGTTCACCACCTGTCTGGATAGCGTGATGCGTCTTTCGAAGGAATTGTCCATACCGGTTTTCTGCTATTGCAACAGCAAATCACAGGCCTCCATGAACCGCTACCTGGAAACATCCAAAGCGGGCAATATCAGCTTTTACCAGTTCGATGATTGGGCTGATTTCCTGGTGTTGTCGAAATCGATCAATAACGATGATATCATCATCTTCTTTTCGGGGAGAAAGGGTTCCATCGCCTATAATCCCGTATTCGACAGCCTGCTTTTCAAACTCGATAAATATTTCCCATCGATTTCGAAGCTGGTGGTTTATCCCAGTCAATACGATACCGACCACAAGTTTGAGGAATATGAGGATATCAATCCCGAAACACTTAACAAGGGTATTGAGAAAATTCAGCAGATCGGTCGAGAAATCGGTAATATCTTCAAAGGCGGGAAAGACGAAAAACAGGACTGATGAAACATTGCTTTTCAATAAAACGATTTTGCCTGAGTGCCTTGCTCCTGATTGGTTCCGTGGCGGCTTACGCACAGCCTTATAAACTGATAGCACATCGCGGTGGTATCGTGGACAGCCTCACTCCGGAAAACAGCTTGCCTGCTCTCGAAAAAGCCATACAGAAAGGGTACTGGATGGTGGAGATCGATCTTCGCATCACGGCCGACAGCGTGCTGATTACGCAGCACGATCGCAATTTCAAACGCTATTTCGGAGTGGACAGCGCGGTCACATCCATGACCTGGGAGCAAATTCAGAAGCTCCGCACGCCTTTCGGCACACGGGTACTCCTCTTTGAAGAAGTGCTGCAGGCCTGCCAGGGCAAAATCAATGTGATGATCGATAACAAGATTCAGGGCATGGACTCCGCTCTTTTTTATAAGGTGATCGCCCTCCTCGACAAATACAATCTTCGCGAAAACGCCCTCATGATCGGCACCGATGAATCCACAGAGTTTTTTACCGGTAAGGTTCGTCTGAGCTGCACCCGCAAACAGGTGGAAGAGAACAAGTTAAGGTCCGATTATAATCCCAGTCACTATTATCTTTTTTCTTCTGATATCAGTAGCGATGATGTGAAATGGGCCAAAAAGGAAAAGCTGATGGTAGTGGGAGTGCTGAACCATCGTGCGCCTTTCTCACCGGAAGCCAGGGAAAAAATGAAACGCACCGCAGCCAGCCTGCTCAAAGCCGGCGTGCGCAATTTCCAGCTCGACGCGGCATTTGAAGATTTGTTAAAATAAAGGAAAGAATTAGTCATACCGGATTAGTGGTTGTAAATTTGCAGCCGATTAAACACGCTTGCCTGCATCCAGCAGGCTTTTTATTTGCCTGTTGGACCCTATTACTCACGAAATGAAAACTTT
Source organism: Flavihumibacter sp. (assembly GCA_036562745.1). Taxonomy (GTDB): domain Bacteria; phylum Bacteroidota; class Bacteroidia; order Chitinophagales; family Chitinophagaceae; genus Flavihumibacter. The sequence continues at coordinate 2,115 of DATCJQ010000472.1, read as the reverse complement.
ATGAAAGTCCAACCTGCTCCGGTACCCACTAAAAGAAAAATGTATGTGGCTTATCCGAACTGCAATGCCCAATGTACTGAAGCCAAGGTCTCCAGAAACGATCCGTCATCGGATGCTGCGCCTCAGCAGGCTCAGTCACCAACCAGGTCCTGCCATATAAATGGTGCCCGCAACCCCAAAGCCTATGTTTCGCAGCCGGCAAACTAAGACCGGATTCCTGAAATCATCTCTTTAATAGCTTTTGGATAATCGGCAATGGCCAGTTCCGGTTCCTCCAGTTCCGGAATCCAGAGCTTTTCCCATTCGAAACTGAAATAGCCACTATATCGATCGCGAACCAGCAGGTGCAGCGCATCGGATATGGGCACTTCACCCTTTCCAACAAAAACATATCTGTAACCGGGATTCTTCATCACTGCATCCTTGATATGCGTGTGCCGGACGTATTTCCCGATTTTCGCATATACATCAGCGGGATGCTCGCGGGTTACCGTCCACATGTTGGATATATCCCAGATCAGTCCGGCTTTTTTATGATTCACCTGCTCCATGATCTCCTGCAGATCTGCTGAATGAATCAGATCTCCATGCGTTTCCATCAACACCGTTACATTGGTTCCCGATGCATATTCGCAAAGCGATAGAAATCCGTTCTTGATCAGATCCATGGTTTCTTCCCTTGTCTGGTCCTGGGGAAAATTATTGGGGAAGATCCGCACATAAGGACAATTCAACTGCGCGGCAAGATCAATAAAGCGTTTGCCATCATCCAGGTTCGACGTCCTTTTGGCAGGATCTTTAAAATGCATGGTCGCCGAGGAACCCAGGCTAACAAAAACAAGTCCCCTTTCCCTCATGCGCTTCAGGGTGGCAGTACGCGCTTCCCCTGTGCTGAAAAGCGGCGATTTTGGCAGGTCCATTTCGCGCTGAATACCGCGCACCTCGATACCCTGATACCCGTGCTCCTTCGCAAATGCGGTTATCTTTTCAAAGTCCCAGTCGGGGCACCCAAGCGTGGAGAAGCTGAGCCTGGGACGGTACTTCGCAAGATTGCTGAATGCTTCGCCTTCATTCAATTTACTAAGTGCATCCTTTGCAAAGGGTGGCAGCGCGAGTCCGCCCAATAAGGCAGTGCCATAGCGGATAAAGTCGCGACGTGAATTTGACTGATTTTCTTGCATAATGAAAATTTACGTTGTTTCAGCCAATTCTATTTTACGCTTCCTCTTTTTTGTTCAATTCTTCCAATTCTTTTGCCTGTTCCTGCTGATTTTACTGCTTTTTTTTCTACAAATTGTGAGTTTAATTCATTTGATTTTTTCTCTGTTTAAATAAGCTAACATTGCATTACACTTAAGCATTTTTTGACACTAGTAGGTATGGTTTCGATTTTAAAAATCTGCACACTGGCAGTACTCGGTTTTGGTTCTCTGAATAATAGCACGGATTCACTTCCCCGTAGTTATGATGTGTACAAAACCAAAAAGCCAATCAAAATCGATGGCGAGATTGACAAGGCCTGGAAAAAAGCTCCCTGGACTGCATATTTCCGGGATATCGAGGGTGATAAAAAGCCCGAACCGCGATTCAAGACGCGCGTGAAAATGTTATGGGATGATAACTACCTCTATGTGCTGGCAGAAATGGAGGAGCCGCATCTCTGGGCAACCCTTACGCAGCGCGATGCCATCATTTTTAACGATCATGATTTCGAAGTGTTTCTTGATCCCAATAACGATCAGGAACAATATTTCGAATACGAGATCAATGCACTCGGTACCGTGATGGATCTGTTTATGCAACGTCCCTATAAAAAAGGCGGGCCCATGGTGATGGAATGGAATTCCACCAACCTGCTCTCAGCGGTTAAACTGCACGGTACGCTTAATGATAACCGTGATATCGACAAGGGCTGGGTGGTTGAAATGGCGATTCCCTTTAAAGATCTCGAACGTCCGGGTCGGATTTCCAAACCGGTCGTGGGTGCTACCTGGCGGATCAATTTTTCACGCGTGGAATGGACCATGGACAATGATGGCATTTCCTATAAGCGCCGCACGGGTGCAAATGGAAAACCCCTGCCCGAGGATAACTGGGTTTGGTCGCCACAGGGAC
>DATCJQ010000471.1:0-2439 GCA_036562745.1 Flavihumibacter sp. | reverse complement strand
ACCTCCGTGAAATGCTCGGTGAAAGTTTGGGGCTCGATGGGGGAATATTTCATTTTTCAAATGATGCAGCCTGTTTTCTTCAGGGAGAACTGTTTTCCGGTGAGGATGATCCTTCCCTGAACGTGGCAGGGTTTACAATAGGAACCGGTTTCGGTTCTGCCCTGGCAAAGGATGGTATTGCAGTGGATGCCGATTTATGGTGTGCCCCATTTAAGGAGGGAACGGTGGAAGATTATTTTTCCACGCGATGGTTTATTAAGGAGGTCCGGGATCGAAAAGGAGAAACGGTGTCGGATGTCAAATCCCTTACAGATCGTAAAACGGATCCGGTCGTCGAAGGAATTTTCAACGATTTTGGCGAGAATCTCGCGTGTTTCCTGATAGAATTTTATCCAAACTGGAACTGGGAAAAAGTGGTGCTGGGTGGTAATATCAGCCATGCTTATGCGCTTTTTGCCCCCGCATTGGAACGGACGCTTGAACAGGCCGGATGCGGAATACAAATACGTGTATCGACATTGGGCGAAAATGCCGTACTCATGGGAGCCGCAAGTAACGCATCGCGGTTTTTCAAAAAAAATATGCAGATCAGATAGCGGGCCCGGACATCTCGCGTGACTACTCTATTACGAACGATAAACAAGCAACCATATGAATATCTTCAAGCCACCAATTGGCCTGCTGTGTCGTGTACCCAATACCCTGATGCAATTGGGACGATCAGCTGGTTTCCTTTTACTGTTTTTACTAGTTTCTGCCCAAACCCTGATGGCCCAGCAAATTACGGTTCGTGGGCGGGTTACAGATGATAAGAATCTTCCGGTTGCCGGTGCTACTGTACAACTGAAAGGTGGTTCCACCGCAACCAGCACCGATGCCGATGGTAACTTTGTGCTGACTGTACCGGAACTGAAGGGCACCCTGGTTTTTAGTTATGTTGGCTACGAAACACAGGAACATGCACTTAACAGGGAAACATTTTCCATTCAACTCCAGCTCCAGGGTTCTAACCTGGGCGAAGTGGTAGTGGTGGGATATGGTACCCAGCGTAAGGTTTCAGTAACCGGTGCGGTAGACAAAATCGCTGCCGATGCCTTTGAAGGCAAGCCCGTGGTGAATATGAGCCAGGCGCTTCAGGGCGTATCTCCCAACCTGATTATTCAGCAAACCAATTTTGAACCCGGACAGGGACTCAATATCAATATCCGGGGTTTGGGTACGCTCGGAAATAATAGTCCCCTGGTGGTCATCGACGGAATTGTTGGTGGTGACCTCAACCTCCTGAATCCGAATGATGTGGAATCCATTTCTGTCTTAAAAGATGCGGGCACAGCGGCCATCTACGGATCTCGTGCTGCAAACGGTGTTCTGCTGGTAACTACCAAAAAGGGTAAAAAGAACGAGAAACCCTCCTTAACCTATAACGGTTTGTATGGAGTCAACAGTCCCAAAATCGCAGCCAAACCGGTTGATGGATGGAAAAATGCTTACTACAAGAACGAATCGCTGGTAAACTCCGGACGTCAACCCCTTTATTCTCCTTCGGAAATTCAGGAACTCGCTGCCCGCGGAAATGGTACCTGGCGCCTTTCGAATATTTTACACAACGCGCCTCAACAAACACATAGTATCAGCGTTCGCGGAGGGGGTGCCACCAATGCATATAATGTTTCCTTCGGTTATATGGATCATGCAAACAATTTCATCGGCGATGATTACGGATGGAAACGTTATAATATTCGTCTGAACCAAACTACCGAACTCGGCAAGTTTAAGCTGAATACCATTCTCAGTTATGCAAAATCGATAGGCCGCGACCATTCTTCCAATGCATCCACCCTGATAATCGACGCTTCGCGCGTGCCCCTGATTTACGACTTTCAGGACAGCCTTGGACGGTATTTAACCAACGCGGTTTCATCGGAATTCAACCCCAAAGCTGTTCTTGAAAAGGGTGGGTACCGGCAGTATAACAATGACGAGATTTTTGGAAGCATCACCGGCGAGTATGCCATCACCCGCGACCTGAAAATCAGGGGAGTTTTCGGCGGAACCATTCGCTCGAACACCTCCCACGGTCGTCGGATCCCGCTGTCATTCTATCCTGGTGGATTATATGGTCAGGATGCCGAAGTGTATGACGACAATAGTAAATCATTGATGACAAACACCCAGCTCCTGGTTGAATACAATAAGAAGTTCGACCGGCACGCTCTGGATGTGCTGGTTGGTGGTACCAATGAATCCTATACATCAGAAGCCAGTGATATTCGCAAGACACTTACGGATCCCTTACTGGGCACACCTACCACAGGTACCATAGTGAATCCGAATTCGAGAAACTGGTTGGAGCGGACAACAGAAACCAGCCTGAATTCATTACTGGGACGTCTTGGCTATAACTTCGACTCGAAATATTTTGCGGAAGCCTCTTTCCGC
>DATCJQ010000470.1:0-21666 GCA_036562745.1 Flavihumibacter sp. | reverse complement strand
CGCTGGAGCAGTTCTATACTGCCCTCATCGAAGAAGCCTTGGCGGATAAATAATTTTGCCTTTCTTTGAGTCCTATCCTTGTTTAAAAGTATAATTCGTGTTATCATCCATAACTAAAAAACCAATCTGGGTTAGTCTTCTTATAGCAATTGGCATTATTGCTGTTCTGGTATTTGGCTTCTTTAGTTCACTGAAATACTTCACCCGTCATGGGGAGGAAGTGGAAGTTCCCAGCGTTATGGGTAAAAGCCGGGACGAGGCCATCCGGATCCTCGAGGCCCAGGGCTTTGAAGTGGCTATCCAGGATTCCGTTTATCGCGATACGCTGGCGCCCCTGGCAGTGATCCGGCAATTTCCCGAATCGGAAGCCAAAGTAAAAGCCAATCGTACCGTATACCTTACCGTTAACCGGGCCGTTCCGCCTGATGTAGTGATGCCCAACCTGGTTGGGATGAGCGTGCGCAATGCCGCCATCGTGCTGAAGCAATTCGGACTTAAAATGGGAGATACTACCTATCGTCCGGACTTCGCCAAGAACTCCGTGCTGGTGCAGCAGTTGAATGGCAAGGAAATCAAACCCGGAACCAAATTGCCAATGGGCACGGCCATCTCCCTGGTATTGGGTAGCGGACTTTCCAATATCGATATGTCGGTGCCTGATCTGATCGGACTTACGTATGCCGATGCCCGTGAGTTGCTGCAATCAAGCGGCATCAACTTCGGTGCCAAAGTGGTGGATACCGATGTTAAAGACCAGGATGCCGCCTTTATTTACCGTCAGAATCCCGAGCGACTGACTTTCGATCGTAAGGTAAACCGGATCCGGCCTGGGCAAATGATCGATATCTGGTTAAGCGTGAAAAAGCCGGTAAGAGATTCTTCGGCTACTGGTGGCCGTGATGTTCCCGAAAACAATTATTAAAACTGATTATATGGATATCATTACTGTTGAAGAACTGAAACGCCGGATGGATGCCGGTGAAAAACTGAATATTATCGATGTGCGTGAACCTGATGAATACGAAGCATTCAATATCGGGGCAAAACTGATTCCGGTTGGCCGTTTCCAGATGATGGATGTGGATGAGCTGCTTCCCCTGAAGGAGGAGGAAGTCATCATTCATTGCAGAAGCGGTAAAAGAAGTGCAACCGCCTGCCAGATCCTGGATACGATGGGTTTCACCAACACCCGGAACCTGGAAGGCGGTATGCTTGCCTGGCAGGAGAAATTCGGCAGCTAAGCCGGCATTCCTGTCAGGTGTTTAAAGACGGATATTAATACCTCCCGTAACATTGATGCCTGCCATGGGGAATACATAGTTTTCCGTGATCAGCTGCTGGCCGTATATATAACTGAAGGTATATCCGTTGGGCTCATAAAGCCGGTCGAACAGGTTGTTGATCTGGAAGATCAGCAGCATGTCCTTTATAAGATTTCCCTTAACGTTGTAGGATAACCGAAGGTCCTGGGTGTAAAAATCGCCCAGGCGCCGGTTGGCCTGCGAACTGTTGTCGAGGTATTGTTTTCCTACGTATTTGCCAATCAGGGCGATTTCTCCGTTCTTAACCGGAGTAATCAGCGCCGTTGCCGACCCCAACACGGCAGGAGAGAAGGAGATATCGGTCTTTCCCAAAAACTCTGATTTCTGTCCCCCTTCATCATAATCATCATAGTAGGCGGTGAAACCGATCACCTTGTTTTCGCTTAAAGTAAGATTGCCCAGCATGGTTAGCCAGGGTGTTAGTTTATAAGATCCCTGCAATTCCAGTCCCAGCCGATAACTCTTGTCAATATTGGTTCGACTGTATGCGCCTACGTCGTTGATCTGGCCGGTCAGCACCAGCTGGTCGCGATAGCGCATATAATAGACAGTGGCGCCCCAGTTATAACGGGAATGCTTTCGCTCCACACCCAGTTCCCAGTCGTGGAGGCGTTCCGGTCGCGGTTGTGTTTGAGCACCTGCTTCGAAATCATCGCGATTGGGCTCCTTGTTACCAACGGCGTAAGATGCGAAAACATTCCATCCCTGCCAGCTATAACTGATGCCGGCTTTGGGATTGAAGAAATGATAGCGGTTATCGGTGGTAAGTGTCGGGTTATTGCGGAATCCGCTGATGGAATAATCCACCGTGCGATACTGGAGATCGAGGAAACTTTGCCAGCGGGAGCTCAGCTTTTGCGACCATTTTCCGTAGACATTCAGGTCCGACTTGCGTGCCGTGTTCTCATACCATCGGTGTCCGTGCGGAATGCCGGTGCCGGCCCAGATGATCTTCCCGTAATGATCGCCATCGTATTGCGTGATAGCGCCTCCCAAGCTGAGTTCAGTACGATTCTTCTTGTATTGCACCGAATAAACGCCTCCGTAATAGTAATTGTCGAGCCAGAGCTGACGGATCAGGTCTGTGCTGGTTACAGGATTGCCGTTGATTATGGGAGGTGTGAGTCCGTAATCCTCAAACTCCACCTCGGCCTTGTATTGTTCGTAATATCCGCGTCCCCTGGTGAGGAAGGCAGCTGCATTGAAGGTGAGCCGCTCGGTTACGGAATGATTGAAGAAAAGCTGGTAGTGATCCTGCTGGTAATTATCGGTTTCGTTCTCGTAGGGACTACCTGGCTTTTCGGTGCCCGCGCTGTTATAGCGGCGGTTGGGTCCGCGGGCTTCGGATTGCAACACCCCATTCCAGGCCTGGTAGGTGGTTTCTTTTCCGGAGAATACATTGAGGCGGAGGCTGGATTTCTCCGTGATATAGGCGCCCGAGAGGTAAAAGGACTGCAGGTCGGAGCTGGCGCGGTCGACATAGCCATCGCTCCGCAGATTGGAGAGCCGGGCATCAATGGTGAAATGATCGCCGATCAGTCCGGATCCTATTTTCACCGTATTCTTAAGGGTGTTGAAGGAGCCATAGCTGTTATTGATTTCGGCATACCGATCCTCGCGGAACTCATTGGTGCTCAGGTTGAGGGTGGCGCCGAAGGCTCCGGCCCCGTTGGTGGAGGAGCCCACACCCCGCTGAATCTGGATGCTGCCCACGGAGGAGGCAAAATCCGGCAGGTTTACCAGGAACATGCCCTGGCTTTCGGCATCATTGTAGGGGATGCCGTTGAGGGTCATGTTGATGCGGGTGGCGTCGGTGCCGCGGATCCGGATTCCGGTATAACCCACGCCATTACCTGCATCGGAGCTTACCACAACCGATGGGGTCTGGTTCAGCATGAAATTCAGGTCCTGCCCGGTGTTCATTTTGACCAGATCCTTTGCCAGCAGGGTGGTGCGGGCAAAAGGAGCGCGTTCGCCGGCCCGGAGCGCCGTGATTTCCACCGGTTCCAGGAAAAGATTCAGCGGCTCCAGAAAAAGGGTGTCGGTATCCACGGGAAACTGAACACGGAGCGGCCGGTATCCCACTCCCGAAAGCATGGCTGTGCCCTGCCGGGGGTGGCTTATCCGTCCCCCTTCACTGGCAATGGAACCGCTGCCGCCGGTAAATTCGATACTGGCGCCCGGAATGGGCTGTCTGGTGGCCTTATCGGCAATAACAATGGTTGGCTCCTGGGCCATCAGGGGGATTAAATACATGGAAGCGCAAATCCCCAAAAACATTTTTTTCATTGAGTTTCATTAAGTTGAAAAAATGATTTGAGAGAAATGCTGCGAAAGCAAAAGGAGGAATAAATAGAAGAAAACCACCTTCCCTGCGCAGGCATTACCCTGTTCAGGTTCTACGGGTATTATCTCAGCCTTGGACCCTGGTCCTTAGCACCCCGAGGAACTTGATTTTGACTACGGCCGTAATCAGGTGTAAAATTAAGGGCAAAAAATCGGAAAAGCCTGTAACATTTTGGAGAAGCTGTCCGTCACACTATAAAATACCTACCAATGCGAATCTTATTCAGCTTTTTATTGACTGCGTTTCTGGGCCTTGGGGCGATGGCGCAGACCGTTACAGATAATAATGCCCAAAAAAGAGATGTTGGGGCATTCAGTGGTGTGAAAGTATCTGCGGGTATTGAGCTCCTGCTTCAGCAGGGACCGGCTGCTGTTGCCGTGAGCAGTTCCAATCCAGAGTACACCGATCGCATTAAAACGGTGGTGGAAAAAGGGGTTTTGAAAATATATGTGGAACCTACCAATACCTGGAAATGGAGGAAAAATATTAAGCTGAAAGCTTATGTTTCTGTGCCTGAACTTAAGTTGTTGCATGCTTCCTCGGGTGCCATTGCCAAAACTGCATCACCCATTAAGGCGGATAAGCTGGATCTGGATGCTTCCTCCGGCGCCATTATCGAAGGCGAATTTGACGCGAAAGAAATGGTGTCCGATAACAGCAGCGGGGCCATTACCGAAGTAAAAGGGACCGTGGAAAAACTGAGTGTGGAAGCCAGCAGCGGCGCAATTTTCAAGGGATATGACCTGAACACAGTATATTGTTCCGCCGATGCCAGCAGCGGTGCAATTATCAATATCAGCGTAAGCAAGGAATTGAATGCCGAAGCCAGCAGTGGTGGGGCTATCAATTACAAGGGAGGCGGTATGATCCGTAATCTCCGTACCGGTAGTGGCGGCAGTGTAAAATCACAAAGTAAATAAGAACAAAACCTAAAGCCGATATAACATGAAAGCATATTTAATTGCGGTTGCAGTTTTGCTAACGGGGATCAATGCCCGCGCGCAAAAATTCCTGATCAATGATAAGAACGCCGAAATGCGTACCGTGGCGGCCTTCAGCAGTATCGAGGTGAGCAGTGCCATCAGTCTTTATATCTCCCAGGGAGATGAAGTGGGAGTGGCCGTCAGTTCAAATACTAAGGACGCAACGGATCGTATTCGTACTGAAGTGAAGGATGGCGTGCTGAAGATTTGGTTCGACGGAAGGGGGTGGAATCTGCGTGGCGACCGCAAAATGAAGGCTTATGTATCGGTGAATGATCTGAGCAGTATTAAAGCAAGCGGAGCCTGTGATGTGTCTATCATGGGGGTATTGAAAGTGAATCGGCTGAATGTTGAATTGAATGGAGCGAGTGATATGACGGGACAGATGGAGTGTAAAGAACTCTCCCTGAACCTGACCGGTGCCAGTGATTTGAAGCTGAAAGGAAACATTGGTAATCTCTCTGCTAAACTTTCCGGTGCGAGCTCTGTTAAAGGGTGGGATCTGGTAACCGATTTTTGTGAAGTGAATGCCTCCGGCGCTTCCGCTTTCAATGTGGTGGTAAATAAAGAGATTTCTGCTATAGCAAGCGGGGCTTCTGATATCAAAATCCGCGGTGAAGGTTTGATCAGAGACATGAAGAGCAGCGGAGCTAGTTCTATCTCCCGAAAAGAAGGACGATAAAAAAAATTTGGTGGGGAACGAATCGCGCCCTACATTTGCAATCCAAATCGCGAAGTAGAGCAGCGGTAGCTCGTCGGGCTCATAACCCGAAGGTCGGAGGTTCGATCCCTCCCTTCGCAACCAGAACCAGCAAGTAATGCTTGCTGGTTTTTTATTTGGTGGCCTTTCGAGGCCCCGCGATGATTATTATGTAACTTTGAAGCCTTTTATTCTAAGTGGCAACAGTTATGCACTGGAATCTGATTACCTCCTGATCGCTTCTTTAGCGTATGCCTGTTGCCTGTAAATCGCTAAAGATGAAAGTAGGATTTGTAAATATTTTCGGAAAACCCAATGCTGGCAAGAGTACCTTGCTCAATGCCCTGCTGGGTGAGAAATTAGCGATCGTTTCGCCTAAAGTGCAAACCACCCGGCATAGGATCAAAGGCATTCTCTCTGAGCCGGGTTATCAGATAATTTTTTCGGATACACCGGGTATTATTGAACCCCGATACAAGCTGCATGAACGCATGATGCAGGCCGTGAAATCGGCCCTGGAAGATGCGGATCTGGCCATTTTGCTGGTGGATGTGAATGATAACTGGGAAGAGAGTGATCAGATATTTGCTGCACTTCGACTGAAAGTTCCTGCCCTGCTGGTACTGAATAAGATTGATGGTGTGGCAGAGGCCAAAATTGCGGAAGCCCGTACTTATTTCGAGGGCAAATCCTATGTGAAGCAACTTATCGCCATATCGGCCCTGCAGAAATCCGGCTTGGACAGTCTCCTTCAAACTATTTTAGGGTATCTGCCCGAAGGAGAACCCTTCTTTGATGAAGAGAATCTAACGGATCTGCCTACCCGCTTTTTTGTGGGCGAGCTGATCCGCGAACAGATATACCAGCTGTACCAGGATGAAATTCCTTATCATACCGCCGTGCTGGTTCAGGAGTTTAAGGAGAAATCGACCCTGATCAAGATTGTGGCAGACGTGATCGTGCACCGCGATACCCAAAAGGGAATTATTCTGGGAGAGAAGGGAAAAATGATCCGTGAGCTGGGTACGCGTTCCAGGCAGGAGATTGAGAAATTCCTGGGACAGAAAGTGTTTCTGGAGCTATTCGTGAAAGTGCGTCCCAAATGGAGAGATAATGATCTGTACCTGCGCGAATATGGATATAAATGATCTCAGCATAAATTTTTGATTAAAACATTGACTTTATAATTCTTAATTATGTCCGGATATACTGTAGCTATTGTTGGCCGCCCGAATGTGGGTAAAAGCACCTTCTTTAACCGCCTGTTAGAGAAGCGGAAAGCCATCGTGGATGATGTGAGTGGCGTAACGCGCGACCGTCAGTACGGTATTGCGGAGTGGAACGGAAAAACGTTTAACGTAATTGACACGGGTGGATTCGTTCCCCGTAGCGAAGATGTATTCGAACGGGAAATTAAAAAGCAGGTGCTGATTGCTTTGGACGAAGCCGATGCCCTGGTGTTTATGACTGATACGTCCACCGGTATTACGGACCTGGATGAAGCAATGGCCGATGTGCTGCGTCGCACTACCAAACCGGTTTATCTGGTGGTGAATAAGGTGGATAATAATCAGCGTATGCTGGAAGCAACTGAATTTTATAGTCTGGGTTTTGAACAGGTGTTTTTCCTTTCTGCCATCAGTGGTAGCGGAACCGGAGAGTTGCTCGATGCCATTACTGCCGCCATTCCCGAAGATCGCACCGCGGAGGATGAGACTTCGGATGTTCCGAAGTTTGCGATAATTGGTCAGCCGAATGTAGGTAAGTCATCCCTTTTGAATGCACTGGTAGGTCAGGAGCGCACCATCGTAAGTGATATTGCCGGAACCACCCGTGATACCATTCATACCCACTACAATATGTTCCAGAAAGAGTTCGTGCTGATTGATACAGCAGGAATTCGCCGCAAACAGAAAGTGCAGGAAGACCTGGAGTTTTATTCCGTGATCCGCGCCATTAAGGCCATGGATGAGGCCGATGTTTGCCTGTTGCTGCTGGATGCGGAAAAAGGGATTTCCGCGCAGGACCTGAATATTTTCAGTCTGGCTGCAAGAAAAGGAAAGGGAATTGTGCTGCTGGTAAACAAATGGGATCTGATCGAAAAGCAAACCAATACCGCCCGTGACTATGAAAAGCAACTGAAAGAACGTCTGGCTCCGTTTACGGATGTGCCCGTGCTCTTTATCTCTGCCAAGGAAAAACTGAGGATTTTTAAGGCGATCGAAATGGCATTGGAAGTGGTTGAGAATAAAAAGCGGAAAGTCCCCACTTCGCAGTTGAACGACGTAATGCTGAAAGCCATTGCGGCTTATCACCCCCCGGTGGTTCGTGGCCATCCGGTGAGCATCAAGTATGTTACGCAGCTGCCCACACATGTGCCTTCGTTCGCGTTTTTCTGTAACTATCCGGATGATATCAAGGCGCCATACAGAAATTATCTGGAAAACAAACTGCGCGAGAACTTTAATTTCAGAGGCGTGCCGGTTCGGATTTTCTTCCGGAAGAAATAAAAAAAAACTAGTTAACAGAACAATAAGAAGCCGATTTTGTAAAGGACTTTTGCGGCGCTTTGCTGCATTCTGAAAAAAATAAAATTGGAAGGGTGAAATAACGGGAGCATATTACGTTTTTTCACCCTTTCGCTTTGTGGCTATTCCAAACTTCGGGGGGCTTTTCTAATTTGGTTGTCTAATCAGTGTGCTATGAAAAAGTGTTGTTGGGTTTGGGTGTTGTTGGCGCATTGCTGTTCTGTTCATATGGCTTTTGCACAAAAGCGGTGGACGGGAAATGCGGGTACAGCCTATTGGAATGATCCGCTTAATTGGGAGGGCGAAGTGTTACCATCTGATGCGGATCATGTGTTGCTGGATAATAGTTACTTCAGCAGTAGCTATGAGGTGATACTGCCGGATAATGAAGTGGCGGTCCAGACGCTTGAAATTGCCCCTTCCGGAAATGTTGTCATTCAGCTGCTGCTGCCGGTGAGTAATTCGGTTGCAAGTGCTGCCGGAGCAACCGGTGCTAAGGCCTTTGCTACGCGTGCAGGAGGTTATTCGCTTGTGTTGAGAAAAAATGCGGTTTTTGTTAACGCTTCGGGAAGTGCAAGCGGCTATTCGGTTTACTTCAATGATTCGATCCGGATTGAAAACGGAGCGAAATATGTTCATCGCACTCGCACCGGACATGCCGATATATTAAATCGGTTGTCCCGATTGCCGGGCACTGAGCTGGGGGTATTCAGAATGGAGAATACAGATGCTTCATCCACATTGTCTATAAGCGGTCGGGAATTTGGAAGCCTGGAATTGTCGGGCGAAATGAGTCCGACAGGAAACTCCACCTATTCAGCGTCCGGCACAAACCCTGTCAGGATACGGGGTAACCTGGTATTGGATAACGGAAGCACATTATCCCTGCATTTTGGAGATACAATCCATGTTTATGGTGATTTAAGCCTTAAGAATGCGGTCCTGAATTTGTCGACCGGAAACCGGTCTTCCTGTATCCGGCTTTACGGGAACTGGATGCAGGAGCAGTCAATTGTTCAGGAAACCAATTCCACGGGAGAAACGGGTACGATACTGTTATCGGGAAATGTGCAGCAGCAGATCAGCATTTCCGGAGAAATACGTGATAGTATTCGATGGGTGCTTGATAATCCGGATGGGGCGGTTGTTGCGGGACTTATGGAATTGCCCCATGAGTTGGTATTCAACAAAGGTATTTTGTTCATGTCTGCCTCACCGCTTTATCTAAAAGAAAGAGCGTTTATAACCCTGTCAGATAGTGGTTGGGAGGTGGTGGGAGCCCGGCCCCTGGGTATTGAAGGGAGTGTGGTGAAACAGTTTGCACCGGGGGAGCCTGCTTTATTGCCTTTGGTAAAGAATGGAGTGATGGGGTTTATAAATGTGAAAGGTTTTGTGGGAGAGTTGGAGGCGGAATATCATCGCGGGGATCCCAATATATTGGGACAGCAGCTGGGAGCGGAACTGGCAGAACTTTCAACAATTGAATATTGGCGCATCCAAACAAATGGTTCTGTTCAAACGGATGACCCCTTATTGGAGTTCAGTTTTTCGGAAGGCCGGAGCGGGGCGATAACTGATCCCGGCCAGTTGACGGTTGCGGCCTATGCGAATGGCCAGTGGCAGTCGGCAGGACAGAATCTTGTTATGAATTCCACCGGGAATGGGGGATATATCCAGGCAACCGCTTACTCAGGAACAGGGATGGTTGCAACTCATTATACCCTGGCCAATAAAACGGCTGGTGCAAATGTGCTGCCGACCCTATTGGATCGTAGCTGGTTGACGAGAGGAATTAATCGCTGGGAGATGCATTGGATTGTAAGGATGCCGGAATTGGTTGAGTGCTTTGAGCTGGAGGTTTCGGACGACGGAAACGTTTTTAGGAAACTGGCCAGGGTTCCGGCTCAGGCAGGGCAAGCTCATTATTCACAATTGTTGCCATTGAAAACAGAACGGGGATTTTACCGGCTTAGGATCGTGCAATACGATGCCAGGGAGATGGTAGGACCGGTATTGCGCATCGCGAGCTTCGGGCGGCAGGAGGATTTTCATGCGAGCCTGGTGCCCGCCAATAATGGGGTTAAACTATACAGCAGAACAGGCGGCGAGTATGAATTGGCTATTTATTCTCAGTCAGGGCATTTGCTCGCAAATATGAGATGCAAACTAAAAGCGGGCACTGCTTTTTATGCACTGCCCGCCCGAGTCCCTTCCTCCGGATCCGTTATTATTCGGATCACAGATGAATCTGGTATGTCAAAAACAGTTCAGCAGGGATGGTGAAATCCATGCCTCTAATTTGGCTGGAGAAGTTGTTCTACTTTTTTTCTGAATTGTTTAAATGCCTTTTGTTCTTCGATGATAAAGCTGTTGTCTTCAAGCTTGCCCACTACCACCTGCATTTCACCATCGTTGGCATATACCATTCTGCGGAATTCGTTCTGGTAGTCTTTTTCACGGCTCTGCAGGATCTTCCCGGCCATTTCCTTACGCAGTTGAATAGCCTCTTCCAACAGGGCCCGAACGGCAGCAGGGTTTCCGGAAAGTTCTTCGCCATGCTTTTGTTTATAAATAGCCAGGGCGTGGGCCAGCTTTTGCCTGGCATAGTCACTTGCGCTTTGCTGATAGCGTTTGTGTAGCTGATCCCAGCTTGTTACTTTCCCGTTGCGGATGTCCTGCAGCCATTGCTGTACCGTGCCGGCTTCAACAAGCTGGCCTCCCACATTCAGCCAATCTGCAACCCTGGATGCGCGAGGTAATTTTTTTACCATCCGGTTCAGGGAGCTGAGGGGATTGGCTTCGAAAAAGTTCAGGATCTCACGGGCGGTATAATAATCGAGCAGTCGATTGTACCAACGCCAGGCCATGGCTGCTTTTCTTATGACAACAGGACGTTGGGTGTTTTCAGCATTTTCGGCCCAGATATTCAGGTCTTCGATAGCTGTTTCACCTTCGTCGAGCAAGGCTTTCCCTTTATTGATGTACTGACGTTCGGAGCCTTCGCGGTTCATTTTAGCATACCAGGCTTTTCCGGTATATAAAGCCAGTAAGCGGCTTGCTTCCAGTATCTCATTGGCTGTGTCGGGAGCGAGGTAGTCGTATTCGATTTGCTGGATTTTTTCGATGCGCTGATCACGGGCAATTGATTTCCATGAATTGCGGGCCAGTGCGTACATATTGTATTCGAACCAGTAGGCCGGCATGATTACCAATTGGTCGTTGGTAATATCGTTGCTGATCAGCGAAAACGGAAATTGAATATTCAGTTCTGCGGGGAAATCTCCCTTAGCAAGTATGCAAAAAGAAGCGAATTTTGAATTGTGTTTGAGACTCACACAGAGACCGGGCCAGAAGCCGCGGCCGGCAATCAGCTCGCCATCTGCTGCACGGGAGTTGTGATTGGAGCCAATGGTGGCACCGGCCGCCATATTGGATTGTCCCATGACCAGCGCTGCGCAGAGAAACGAGTTGTTATGGTGTTGCTCGTGCGCCGGGAAGATGAGAGAGTTCAGTACCTCGCAACAGGAAATAGTGGCATTATTGCCGAGATAGGAGTTGATCAGTCGCGCACCGTACTTAAGTTGCGAGTGGCTGGCCATCACAAAGCGCACGGCTTTCACTCCGTAGAATATACGACACCCCTCCCCAATGATCCCGTTCACGAGTTCGCAACCTTCCCCTACCTGGGTGCGGGCTTTCGGTTGAGAATGAATGGTTACGTTCTTGATTTTGTTGGCGCCCTTGATATAAGCATCGCTTCCTATCAATACATCTTTCAGTATGCGGGAATTTTTTATAACGGTCCGGTCTCCGATTTTTCCATAGTGACCTCTTTCGCTGTCGAAGCGACGGTTGGTGAACTCTATGAACTTTTCCTGCAGTTGCTGATCATGACGGTACCGGCTCCAGAGATATGCGTCGCCCGGAAGCATGCCGTCGAAAGGGAGTACCCTGCGGCCTCCGTTTTCATTGCATATTTCCAACCATATCCGCACTTTTTCTTCCTCGCCTTCCTTGAGAATGCCGTTTCCGAATTTGGCATGATCAGTGGTGGCCAGTTCGTTGATGTTGACCAGCATCACTTCATTGCCGATGATGAAATGCGAGAGATAGTTTACGTTATCAACCACCACATTGTCACCAAAATCGGAACTGATAATAGTGCTGTTATACAGCCCTACGGGCATGCGCAGGTTATTGAATTCGAGGCAGTAGGGCTCGAGTTTTCCTATGCGTACCAGACCGAAAAACTTGCAGTTCTTAACCAACTCGGGATTGAATGCATCGGACACCAGAATTTTATTCCAGTCATCACTCTGGTTACGGTTCCGCACCAATACTTCAATTTCATAAGCACTTAAGTGGCGGTATTTGATGCCGCTGTTATTCTGACGGTTTCTATGGAAATATTCGTCCCGGCCTTCTCTGAGATAAGGTTCTTTCACAAAACCATAGCCCATCGATTGAAGGGAATGTTTTTTAATAATGTTCATATTGGATTATTATTCTACCGTTACGCTTTTTGCAAGATTGCGGGGCTTATCTACATCGAGTCCTTTCGCAACGCCGATATAATAGGCCAGCAATTGCATCGGAATTACATTAATGATCGGCGCGATCAGTTCATCGGCATAGGGAACGGTTATCAGGTCATCGGCCAGTGCGTTGGCTGAATCATCGCTTTCGCTAACGACGGCGATCACTTTTCCTTTCCGGGCTTTGATTTCCTGCATATTGCTCAATACCTTTTCGTGAAAACTGTCTTTGGTGGCCACAAAAAAGACCGGCAGTTTATCATCGACCAGCGCAATGGGACCGTGTTTCATTTCGGCAGCCGGGTAACCCTCGGCATGGATGTAGGAAATCTCCTTCAGTTTAAGGGCTCCTTCGAGCGCCACGGGGAAATTGTATCCGCGCCCGAGATAAAGGGCATCCGTTGCGTCTTTGTATTTTTCGGCAATCGCCTGAATGGCTTCTTTCTGCAGCAATGCGGTTGCCACTTTCTCGGGTACATCGTTGAGTTCATTCAGGAGATGCATGTAGCGTTTTTCGCTGATGCATCCTTTCATGTAACCGAGCTTAAGCGCCATCATGGTGAGCACTGCCAACTGGGCTGTGAAGGCTTTGGTGCTGGCCACACCGATCTCCGGACCGGCATGCGTATAGGCTCCGCCGTGAGATGTGCGTGCAATGGATGAACCCACCACGTTAACTACCCCCAGGATGATAGCGCCCTTCTCCCTGGCACTTTCGATCGCCACCAGGGTGTCGGCGGTTTCACCACTTTGGGAAATGGCAATGATTACATCTCCCTTATTGATCACCGGATTACGGTAACGGAACTCGGAAGCATATTCCACTTCTACCGGGATCCTGGTGAGCTCTTCGAAAATATATTCGGCAACGAGTCCGGCATGCCAGCTGGTGCCGCAGGCCACCATGATGATACGATTGGCCGTCATCAGTTGCTCGGCATATTGCTGGATCCCGCTCATGGTGATGGTTCCGTTACCCGCGTCGAGGCGACCCCGAAGACAGTCGAATATGGTATGGGGCTGTTCGAAAATCTCCTTTAACATGAAATGATCGTAACCGCCTTTTTCAATGGCTGCCAATTCGAGGTCGAGCTTCGTGATAAAGGGAGTGATCTTTTCGTTACCCAGGTTTTTGAGAATCAGTTCATCCGGACGGATGATGGCCAGTTCGTAGTCGTTTACGTACACCACTTCTTTGGTGTATTCCACAATGGGTGAGGCGTCGGAGGCGAGGAAATGTTCGCCCTTGCCGATTCCGATCACCAGGGGAGAGCCCTTTCTTGCGGCAATCAGGGTATCGGGATTCTCTTCGTCCAGCACCACGATTACATAGGCGCCGACAACCCTTTTCAGCGCAATACGCACTGCTTCTTCCAGTGAGCCGCCGTTGTTAGTATGGATATCCTCAATGAATTTCAGCAAAACTTCCGTATCGGTATCGCTTTCGAACTCGTACCCTTTTTTGATCAGTTCCTGTTTGATTTGCGCGTAGTTCTCGATGATTCCGTTGTGAATCATTGACAATTTGCCGTTCCGCGATACATGGGGGTGGGCATTCCGGTCGCAGGGTTCGCCGTGGGTAGCCCAGCGGGTATGGCCAATTCCGATATGTGCGTGTAAATCTTTTCCAACCAGGGTCTCTTCCAGGTCTGCCACCTTGCCCTGTTTTTTGTACACTTTCATTCCGCCGTTCAGCAACGCCACGCCGGCACTGTCATAACCCCGATATTCCAGTCTTTTGAGTCCTTTCAGTATCACAGGGTAAGCTTCTCTATGCCCGATATAAGCAACAATTCCGCACATACTTATTATATTTTTTGTTGATAAGGTTTTTAAAGTCAGAACGCAAACATAGTCAAAAAATTTTTTAAGCAATTGATTGCGTAAGGATTCCGGCCCGTTTTTAAAGTCCGGAAACTTTTTAAAGTCTTATCCGGAACGGCGGAAAAAACGGGCCTGGTTTGTATCCGGTACGGGCACAAAATATTTGGGAAAGGGGGCAGGGGGCGCGATGGGACGGGGTTAAAGCAGCAGTCCGCGCAGGAACAGATAGGCCACGCTGAAATAGATCAATAATCCGGTTACATCCACCAGGGTGGCTACAAAGGGGGCTGAGGATACAGCGGGGTCGGCGCCTGCTTTTTTAAGGAAGATCGGCAGCATGGAGCCGCTGATGGTTCCCCATAATACCACTCCCATAAGCGATACACCCACGGCTGCGCCCAGCGGGATATAATGTTCACCATATACTTCGGGAAAGAACTGCGACCAGACGATCACCCTGAAAAATCCGATGATTCCCAGCACGGTTCCGAGCAGTAGTCCGGATATGATTTCGCGCCGGAGCACTCTCCACCAGTCGGAGATGGTGATTTCCCCCACGGCCATGGCCTGGATGATCAGGGTGGATGCTTGTGAACCGCTGTTGCCACCACTCGAAATGATCAGGGGCACAAACAGGGCCAGTACCACGGCTTTGGCGATCTCGTCTTCGAAATAGCCCATAGCCGAAGCCGTGAGCATTTCGCCGATAAAGAGCACTACCATCCATACAATCCGTTTCTGGAAGAGTTTGAATATGGGCATTTCCAGGTAGGGCTCATCAAGGGCTTCGGTACCACCGATCCGTTGCATGTCTTCGCTGAATTCCTCGTTGGCTACCCAGAGCACATCATCGATGGTTACGATGCCCAGCAGAAGCTTGTTGTCGTCCAGCACGGGCAGGGCCACCCGGTTATTCATCCGGAAAATCTGGTTGGCCACTTCCTGATTGTCGTTTACGTTGAGAGCTATATAGCGGTGGTCGATAATGTCATTAACGTATTTATCCGGACTGGTCATAATCACGTCGCGGATCCGCATGTCATCCACGAATTCACCCTTATCATTTACCACATAGATTACGTCAATAGTTTCGGAGTCGCGACCCACTTCGCGGATATGTTCCAATACCTCGGCCATGGTCCAGTCGCTGTTCACAGCAATATAGTCGGGCGTCATCAGGCGGCCCACACTGCCCTCGGGGTAGCCGAGCAGGGAGAGGGTGATCTTTCTTTCCTCGGGATCCAGGGTTTTGATCAGTTCCTTCACCACCTCATTGGGCAGTTCCTCGAGAAAGGACGTGCGGTCATCCGCAGGCAGTTCGTTCAGCAGTTCCGCCGATTTCAGGGGCGGAAGTTCCTGAATCACCTTTCGTTGTATGGGGATGTCCAGAATCTTAAATACGCTGGCTGCCCGGTGGGTACTCATATTGCCAATGATCTGACTGGCATAATCGTCGTACTCGTTCACCAGTTCAGCAACATCACTGATGTTCTGATTATTCAGAAATTCTCTGATACGGAGTTTGTCTTCCAGATGCATGATGGAAGCAAACTGCTCACTCAAACTAGCCGGTGTTTCCAGATCTTCGGTCATAGGGTAAAAATACATTTTTATATTGCAGGATGATTTTACCAAGCCTGATAATAGCGCCTACTCCCAATATGGGGCGCGGGGTATTCACCCTCGAGCCGCTTGAAGCAGATACCCTGGTAGAAATCAGTCCGGTTATCGTGCTGAGCGAACAGGATCGTGAACTGGTGGATCAGACCCTGCTGCATCATTATATTTTTGAATGGGGCGAAGATCGGAAACAATGTTGTGTTGCCCTCGGCTATGTTTCGGTTTATAACCACCAGTTCAACAGTAATTGTGAATACGAAATGGATTTCGAATCGCAGATGATTCGCATCAAAACCGTGCGCCGCATCGAAGCCGGCGAGGAGCTCTATATCAATTACAACGGCGATTGGAATGATAATTCCCCCCTGTGGTTTCCGGCAATTCAGAACAGTTAGCAGTTGAAAATGTCTACCCGTCGGGTACCCGTCGGGTGCCCGACGGGTACTAGTATTGCGGAAGTTGGGTGATTACGAGATTGGCCATCCCCTTAACTTGCGCCTGCACCTGCACATTGTCTTTGTTGATCACGAGTCCGGTGAGTTTCAGATCCTCCGTGGAGCCGGTTACGAAGATGCCATCCATTATGGCCCGGTTCAGCTGGGCATCGAGCAGCATTTTATTTTTCTGATAAAGTTCGCGCACGTTGAGTTTGGCCTGCTGGCGCAGGTTCTCCAGGATCTGGCGACTGAAGAATGTTTTTCCCAACACCAATACCAGGCTGGATGAATTGAGATCGTATTCGAGATCGGGTACGGTCAATTGCTGGGTGGCCACATCGAGTTCGGGAGTGCCGGTCAGAAACAGGGTACCCCGCTTGCTTCCGGTAAATGTGATTTTGAAGCGCACTTTATAGTTGTCGAGTCCGGCAACCTCCACCTGGGAAATGCGGATCTTTTCGCCCTTCACATCAAACTCACGATTGCGGAGTGTGCGGGTGAGCAGGGTGTCGATGGTTGTGTAATCGTAAATCGCATTGGTGTTCAGCAGAAAGCCGTCGCCGTTTACCACGCCTGAAAGCGGTGGTAAGTGTTTGGTAACGGATGTATTGGTGCTGTCGGAACTGATCTCGGGAAAACAACTGATACCGGCAGTGAAACGCAGCGTGTCGCCCGACAGGTTGATCGGTCCCAGTTTGATCGAATTGGCATTCAGCTTCATGTATCCGTAAGTGCTAAGCGGGATTTTCCTGCCGGCTTTTTCAGCAACGGGATTGAGCACTTCGTCGAAGCGCAGGTTACGCAGGTTCTGATCCACAGCCGCGCCATAGAAGTTGACAGAGGCTGCGATGCTGTCCATTACCTGCTCGGTGACATCATTGTTGAAGATGGTAACCACGCACTTGTCGATGGCCTGCACTTTCTCCACGCGGGTGCGGGTTTGCAGGCGGTAATCCGGAGTAAATGTGAGATCGGAAACCAGTTGGATATTCACCCGGCGCATGGGCTCGGAGCCGAATCCACAACTTCCGTTGATCCAGGGCGATACCGACTGTCCCATTACACAAACCGTTTTGCTGCCCGCAATCTGGTAGCGTCCGTTCATGGTCATGGCTACGCGGTTATTGACGCAGCTAAACTGGAATACGGATCGCACAAAGCGATACTTGTACCGGAAGTCGCAACCGCTCAGCATGTACTCTGGCCATCCGTCGGACGTGATCTCTTTGGGAGCGAGTTGCTCGGCCTGTTGCAGGAAGGGCCGTACCACCACTTTCACGGGAATATGAATTACCGATTCGGTGAGTGGGGGCAGGGACTTGACGATAGGCGTGGGGGCTGTGGTAGCCGATTTTTTACTGCTGCCACAGGCTGCCAGTATCAGCAGGGAAAATGCGGCCAGGACCTGTTGAATTCGGTTAGTCATAAACGTTATCCCAGTATTTCTTTTACATGGATCTGGATATTTTCAGCAATTTTTTCAGTCGGCACATCGTTCGGGTCACCGCCGAAAGGATCTTCTATCTCTTCAGCGATGAGTTCCAGGCTGGCCAGCACGTAAAAAACAAAGGCAACTACCGGAATCACCAGGTAGCCCATATTGAACACGAAGCCAATCGGCAGGGTCATCACATAAATAAAGATAAATTTCTTGATGAACACGGTATAGGAGTATGGAATGGGCGTGTTCTTGATCCGCTCACAGGCGCCGCATATTTCGGTGAAAGCCTGCAATTCGGGATTCAGGGTGATCAGCTGATCGCCGGTAATCACACCATTGCGGTAAAGCTCCTGCACTCTTTTGAACTGAAGGGCGGCCACCTGATTGGGCAGATGCCGGGCATGGTCGACCTTGAGCTCGGGATGATCGATCGCATCCAGCGCGAGCCGCGTTTTTTCGGACCGAAGATGGTCGCGCAGCATCGCTGCATAGAGTGTAATCGACTTACGAAAGAAATGGCGACTGACTTTATCCTCCTTCGGCAGGATGGCATCGAGTTTCAGGGCCAGGTTGCGCGAGTTATTGGTGAGCGATCCCCAAAGCTTGCGCCCTTCCCACCAACGGTCATAAGCCGTATTGGTGCGGAATACCAGCAAAATTGAAATCGCAAAACCCAGCAAGCTGTGCAGAATCGAAACCTGCTTCAGATAGCTGTTTTGCGAAAGCTGAAGTACTTCTACTTCCAGATAGGCCACTCCCCATGAATAAAGTCCGATCACCAGCATCATCGGCGTAAGCTGACGAAAGGTGTCGGCCTTGTGAAAGCGGAACAGGAGCGAAAACCAGTCTTTGGGGTTGTAGGAAATCATTTACTGTCGGGAAAAGGTTGGAGGATGGGGTTTTAAGGTCGATGTATGAATTTAATCAGGAATTTCTGCTTTGTGTGCTGAATCGATAACCTCTCAGGAAATCGGCCACCTGCATTCTTTTCTTGCCCTGCAACTGCAGTTCTTCCATATAGAGATAGCCATCCGGAGCGGCAAAGCGTAACCAGTTTTTCCCATCGGTTTCAAATTCGCCGGCCTTTACGGAGGGGGATTCATTGGTTTTGCGCGCAGCAAACACTTTGAGCATCTTGCCTTCGAGATGGGTGAATGCGCCGGGGTAGGGCGATAATCCCCTTACCAGATTAAAAATCCGGTCTACGGGCAGCTGCCAATTGATCTCGCAGGTTTCGGTGAAGATTTTCGGGGCTTTGTGCAATTCCTGGCCGGGTGGTATCAGCTCATCCTGCGGGCGCTCCTTCAGCGTGCCGTCGATGAGTCCGCGTACGGTGGCAACCAGCGTGTCGGCACCGAGTTCTTTCATCCGGTCGTGCACGGACCCTGCGTTTTCGTTTTCCCCGATCGGCATGCTGGCCTGCAGCAGGATATTGCCGGTGTCGATTTCGTGTTGCAGTTTAAAAGTAGTTACACCGGTTTCGGATTCTCCATTGATCACGGCCCAGTTGATGGGCGCGGCACCCCGGTAGTTGGGCAGCAGCGACCCATGTACATTGACGGTGCCCATCGGCGGCCGGTTCCATACGATTTCGGGCAGCATCCTAAAAGCCACCACCACCTGCAGATCGGGCTTCCATTGGTCCAGCGCTTCCAGGAATTCCGGGTCGCGCAGCTTTTCGGGTTGCAAAACCGGAAGTCCATGTTGAAGAGCGTATTGTTTAACCGCACTTTGTTGTAATTGCATGCCTCTGCCAGCGGGACGATCGGGCGCGGTTACCACACCAACCACATTGAACCCATTTTTCACGAGGGCATCCAGGGAGGCTACCGCAAATTCAGGTGTACCCATAAATACAATTCGGGGAGAATTCAATGCCTTCCCTGCAGATTCACCAGCCATAAGTTCACTTTCCATTGTTTAGCCTGCCATCCTATTGATTATTAGTAACTACGGGTGAGATAGGCAATATCCGACCCGAGTGCCATTTAGTTGCGGACGGAAAACAGGGTTAAAAAATTGTTTTCGTGGGCCAAATATAACGGTTTGACCGCAGGCGCTGTCGCGGTTTTCCCTTACCTTGTGTGCTGATTTGATCAAATTAAATATTTTTTATGCAACAAGTACAATCCGGCGATACTGTAAAAGTTCATTATCATGGTCGCCTTACAGACGGAACTACTTTCGATAGTTCTGAAGGCAGAGATCCGCTGGAGTTCCAGGTAGGAAGCGGAATGGTTATCGCCGGTTTTGACAACGGCGTACTCGGTATGCTGGTAGGTGATAAGAAAACCGTTCATATCCCGGTTGACGAAGCCTACGGTCCCAAGAATCCCGATATGATTATTGAATTCCCGAGAGAGCAGGTTCCTGCTGATATGCCCCTCGAAGTTGGAATGCGTCTGAACCTGAATAATAGCCAGGGACAGGTTGTTCCTGTAGTGATTTCTGAAATTCAGGAAGCCGCCATCATCCTGGATGCGAACCATCCGCTGGCGGGTGAAGACCTCGTTTTCGATATCGAACTCGTTGAAATAGTTGGAGCGCCCTCACGCATTATCATGCCCTAAGGCGATTCTATCTGATTTTTTCAAAAGGCTGTTGGGTTCAACGGCCTTTTTTTTGTGCCCAGGGCATACTCATGCCGCCGGATTTTTCCGCGTTTTATAAATGAAATAAACTATCGCGATGGCAATAAGACTCAGTATCGTATCGAGTATTGACCCTTCAAATCCAAATCGTCCGCCTGTTAACAATTCCGGACCGTTTTGAATCTGCGTAAGTATGGATGGGAGGCTCAATCCGCTTACTTCATAACCCAATACCGGTCCCTGTACAAAATTCCAGCAGAAATGTAGCCCGATGGCGAACCAGAGATTCCGGGTAAAAAGATAATTCATGCCAAGCAACACACCGGCAAGAAATACATTCACCAGTGCCAGCCAGCTGTTATTGGGATTGCTGCCATGGAAAATCGCAAAAATCAGGGCCGATATTAACAGTGCCGCGGCGGGAGGCACCGACTTCATCAGGTTCCCCATGATGTATCCGCGAAATGCAAGCTCCTCGTATATTGCCACCATTATCATCAGCCCCATCGACAGGAAAAAGGATTCGCCGGTCCACTTTACTTCCATCCACCCGATATTCTTGGAAAAAGCGAGGATACAGGTGCCGGTTCCCAGCATGGCCAGCGCCATCAGTAGGCCTGCGAAAAAGTCTTTTTCAAATCCCTTCCATCGCCATCCCAGGGAAATCCAGGATTCGCGGTCGAGTCCGGTTCGCAAAACATAAATCAACAGCACGGAGAGCAGTGACAATAGGGTGGTAAGGAGATAAATATCCAGTCCCAACAGGCCGCCCATCACACCGCCGCCCACCAATAATCCGAGAAACAGAAAAACGAAAATGATCACCCGAAGATATCCGGCCACGCCCCGGCTGCCTGGAATCTGCTCTTTTGCCATCAATACTGTAATTTGCCCGAAAATTAATCATTCATGCCGGAAAAGATTCAGTATAGTGTGAAAGAGCGGCTGCTCCGATATGTTCAGATCGACACTCAGAGCGATCCTTACAGTAATACCCAACCGAGTACGGAAAAGCAGAAAGAATTATCGCGGCTGTTGGTGGAAGAGTTGAAGGCGATGGGCGTGGAGGATGCGCATCTCGATGAATACGGTTATGTATATGCGACGATTGCCGCTACCAGTGAAAAGGATGTGCCGGTGATCTGTTTTTGTGCCCATGTGGATACGGCTCCCGACTGCAGCGGTACCGGCGTGAAACCTATTGTTCATCCGAATTATGATGGGCGCCCCATTGTACTGCCGGATGATCCGCAGCAGGTGATTGATCCGGAACAGCATCCCTATTTGAAAGAGAAAGTCGGCGACGATATTATTACGGCATCGGGCACCACTTTGTTG
>DATCJQ010000469.1:0-3788 GCA_036562745.1 Flavihumibacter sp. | reverse complement strand
TCCGATGAACCAGGTTTTCCAGGCAGGCCAGGGCTCTCGATCCTGCCGTATAAAGCATGAATTGTCCGTTACTGTTCCAACGAGCAGCCCTTCCGGAAGCAGATAGTTTTTCCGCCCATTTAGCCAGTGTAATCCGGTAGGTGATCATGCAGTGGCGCCGTATTCGATTCTGGTCAGTTCTTCCATTACCAGGTTGATCCCTCCCTGTGTGTATAAAAAATCGAAAGGTATATTTCCTCCCAGCCCCGCAGCAGGTTGTTTCAGCCATTGGTTAAAATCTTCTGAGCTGCCGAATAATTCCTGCCCCTTTTTGTACAGGCCTATCAATTGAAGGAGATGTTCGCTTTCTGTGCGCCCCAATTTATGGCGACGAATACGATAGTTTTCAATGGTCCTGGGGGTTGCATCGAGAAAAGCTGCCAGTTGGTTTTTACTTAATGACGAAATACGAACCAGTTCATCAAAAACATTAACCGTAAGCCCTTCCGCAGCTTTCAAAACCAAAGCAACCGGATTGGCCAACTCCTTTTCGAACTGACGAAAAATAGCAGATTTAGCAGTTCTCATATTCCGAAAAATTCCCAATCGAATTTACCGAAAAATTTCGTTGATATATAGGAAAAATTTCCTTTGTAATGCTAAGACTTATACCGATGCTTTATATCAATGCCTGGGAGTAAGATTAATCTTGGGAAGCAGGGGGACTCTGGAAGCCACTGCAACTGAAATACAGATCAATGAGGCAGAAGTTATTAAAAACGAAAAACCCCTCGACTGAGGGGCTTTTCTGTGATCCCGCTGGGACTCGAACCCAGGACCCATACATTAAAAGTGTATTGCTCTACCAACTGAGCTACGGAATCTTTCCCGTTTTGATCAACCGATCTGTATCGTGTTGTTCGTTTTGGGAGTGCAAAAATAGGGATTATTCATTTCGTCCCAAATTTTTTTTCATTTTTTTCCAATCTTTTTTTTCAACCTAACAAATTGGGTCCAAACCGATTAGAAGAAAATAAAATTCCAGGCTTCCATCCCTTTGCTCAACCCAAAGGTGAGTATTTTTAGATAGGTTTGCAAAAGATATACCCCTTACGATGAGTGATTTTTTTAAAAACAAAGTTGTAGCCATTACCGGAGGAAGCGAAGGAATTGGAAGAGCCCTGATCGACGAACTGATCCCGCTGGGAGCAAAAATTGCCACCTGCGGCCGTAGTTACGATAAACTGTATAATCTTCAGCTCGAGAACACCACCGTGATGATTCATACCGTGGTGGCCGATGTGAGCAAGGAGGAAGATTGTAAAAAATTCATTGACTCCACCATCGAAACATTCGGGAAGATTGATATCCTCATCAACAATGCCGGGATCTCCATGCGCGCCCTTTTTGAGGAAGCTGATCTCAGGGTTTTCCGACAGGTCATGGAGATTAATTTCTTCGGCAGCGTCTATTGTACCAAATATGCCCTGCCCTCCATTCTCGAGAACCAGGGCATGATTCTGGGAATTTCTTCTATTGCAGGGTATCGCGGGCTGCCGGGACGGAGCGCCTATTCCGCCTCCAAATATGCCCTTCAGGGCTGGCTGGAAGCCCTGCGCACCGAGCTGCTCGATAAAAACGTGCACGTAATGTGGATTGCACCCGGCTTCACCGCCAGCAATATCCGCAATGCCGCGCTTAATTCCGATGCCCAATCTCACGGCTCCTCTCCCCTGGATGAATCCAAACTGATGACCGCAAGGGAATGCGCACAACATATCGTCCATGCCATGGAGAAAAAGAAAAGAACCCTGGTACTAACATTCACGGGCAAACGAACTGTATTCATGAACCGGTTCTTCCCAGCATGGGCCGACAAACTGGCTCACAAGTTTTTTTTCAAAGACGGCAAACTCGTGAAATAGTACCTTCGCGCATTACTCATGGCAATACTGACCCTTACATCTGATATAGGAACACAGGACTATCTGGCCGGAGCGATAAAAGGACAGTTGTTGCAAATCGATCCGAGCTTTCAGCTGGTGGACATCACCCATTCCATCCGTCCGTTTAACTATACTCAGGCGGCCTATATCTGCCGTAATGCGATCCGGAACTTTCCGAAACTCTCCTATCATCTGATCCTGGTAAACCTGTTTGAGCGGAGAAACACCCACCTGCTCCTGGCTTATCATGATGAACAATATTATCTCTGTGCCGATAACGGGCTGCTGAACATGATCCTGGAAGGCAAACCTGAAATGGTGATCGGACTGCCGATGGATCCGAATCAGCAGGGACATACCCTGCACTGCGCGCGGGTCTTCGGAGAGGCGGTGGCTGCCCTGAACCGCGGAGAGCGGATCACCGATATCGGTGTACCCGATTATCCCTATCTGGAAAAAAATCCCCTTAAGCCCTGGCAACAGGAAAATTCAATTGAGGGACAAATTATATATATCGATCATTTTGAAAACGTGGTGGTCAATATCACCCGCGAACAATTCGAGGAGCAGCGAAAAGGGCGGAAATTCTGGATTGTCTTCAAGCGGAATGAAACCATCGAGCATATATCCAATCATTATGCCGATGTGCCTGAGGGCGAGAAACTTGCCCATTTCAACGCAGCAGGTTATCTGGAAATCGCCATTAATAAAGGCAATGCTGCCGGACTTTTCGGACTGCAGGGTTATTCCGAGCAATCACAGAATGCTTATCTGCAAAACCGTCTTTTTTATCAAACAGTCAAGATTTATTTCGAATAACCGCTATTTTCACAATTTATTATAGCAAGGCTGATTATTCTTGCGATTATTTTATTTTGCGACGCCTTGTATAAACCAATGCTTTATGAATTTTAAGAAAGTGAATAACCTTGCCGGCTGGGTCATCTGCGCAATCGCCTGCACCGTGTACCTGCTGACAATGGAAGCCACCGCCAGCTTATGGGATACCGGTGAGTTTATCTCCAGTGTTTACAAATTGCAAATTCCCCACCCACCCGGAGCGCCGCTCTTTGTATTGATCGGTCGCCTTTTCGTTATTCTGCTGGGTGGCAGCAATCCGGCGATCGCCGTAAACACCATGAGTGCCCTGGCCAGCGGATTCACCATTCTTTTCCTGTTCTGGACCATCACCCACTTTGCCCGTAAACTCGTAGCGCCGGGTGGGGAGAATCCAACCGGACAACAAACTTTCGCCATAATTGCCGCCGGAGCCGTTGGCGCTCTGGCCTATACATTCAGCGATTCCTTCTGGTACAGCGCCGTGGAAGGGGAAGTATATGCCCTCTCCTCCCTGTTTACCGCTCTGGTATTCTGGGCCATCCTGAAATGGGAACACAGCGCCAATCAGCCGGGTTCCGATAAATGGATTGTGTTCATCTTTTTCATGATGGGACTTTCCATCGGGGTGCACCTGCTCAACCTGCTGACCATCCCGGCCATCGTAATGGTATATTATTTCAAACGCTATAAGGTTACGCCTGCCGGTATCTTCTGGGCATTTGTCACCGGCTGTCTTATTACCGGATTCGTTCAGGTTGTGGTGATCCAGTGGTCGGTTAAAGCGGCCGGCTGGTTCGATGTCCGCTTCGTAAACAGTTTCGGACTGCCCTTCTTCTCCGGTTTTGTGACCTTCTTTGTACTGCTGGCTCTGGCCTTTGCCTATGGATTGCGCGTAGCCCGCAACAAACATTGGAACTTCCTGCGCCTCGGTATCTGGTGCGCCATCTTCATGCTGCTGGGATACTCAAGTTATCTTACCACCATGATCCGCTCCAATGCCAATCCGGCTGTTGACATGTACAA
>DATCJQ010000468.1:0-3106 GCA_036562745.1 Flavihumibacter sp. | reverse complement strand
GTGGACTGACTCTTAACTGCTCCGGGCAGACAAAACAATAGGGCAACTAAACAGAGTAAAAATCGATCGATACGGTTCATGAATTGATTTCAGCTTCAAGTTACGCTGAAATCAGCACTAAACCTTAGTTAGCGAATTGTGCGAGAATAGCTGCCACGGCCGCGGGCCTGCCGAATTGTTGAAGGAAAGGTTCGTAATGATCGGGACTGATCTGCTCGAAATGGGTTGCTTTGCGTGCTTCCGTCCAGCCGGAACGAATTCCCTCCATCGCGTCGGGTGAGTTAAGATGGAGTTCAATCAGTGCTTTGATAATTTTTTCACGGAGTCCGGTTGCGAGGTTTTGATTCAACAATGCGGGTCCCAGCGGAATTTCGGGTGATACATTCAACTCCATCACCTGATCGTTCATTTCCTTTGATGCTGCCAGTGTTTTGCGGAAAGCATCCTGTCCCATTGCAGCAATATCGGCTTTGCCCCCGGCCACCCATTCAACAGCGGCCTGATGTGTGCCTGCATAGCTCACCGATTTAAAAGCGGATTCAGGTGTATCAATGCCTCTTGATGTGAGCATGAGCCGGGGTACCAGGTTGCCGGAGGTTGAACCCGCGAAAACCAGCGCCAGGCGTAGTTCGGCCGAGTTCGCACCCAGATCATCCCAATTGATTTTTTTCGACTTCGGGATTACGAAACAGGACTTGTATACATCCTGCGATCCATCGGGCACTGACCAGGCAGCAGCCGCTTTCATGGGCGAGGCAGTAGACGAAGTTCTAAGTAAGAGGTATCCGAATGTATTTATGAACCCAAGATCCACTTCGTTGTTTTGAAGACCCTCGATAAAAGCCTGCACGGTAGGATAGCTTTTCACCGTCACCGGCATGTTGAGTTGCGTTTCCAGGTGTTTGGCGAGCGGGGTCAGATTACCAATTCGATCGTTGGTTGAATATTGATACGTGGCAACACGTAATACCTGGGCTTCGGCATAACTGATTATGGCCAGCAATCCGAGCAGTAAGCTCCATTTTTTCATTTACTATTATCCGGTTTTTTTAAAGTCCTATTTCCAGTTGAAATGTTTCCGTATTGTTAGCCAGGGCACAGGTATGATCATCCACCACCACCTGGTGTGAAAATCGATAAATTTTGTGTACGGTAATATGGTAATAACCATAGGTTTCCCGTTGCACGGGTACAGCGGTTTCGATAAGCATCGGTTGTTTTGGTGCGGGGTATTCCACCACCGGCCTCGCGGACAGCAGGGTATCCCAAACTATTGTTGGCACCGATTGCCCGATTTTTGAATACAGGATGGCCAACCGAAGTCCGGCCTGCGCTTCGGCGGGTCGGTTTGTCCGGCGTCGGGGATCAGCATAGACATTAAACTGTACGGGCCGAATAGAGAACACAGGGTTCTCCTCCGGCGCGGGTGGCGACATCGTTTTGCCACAGGAAGCCAGCAAAAGCAAAGCCCCGATGAATGGATAAGGTTTCATCAGAATAAGGTTAAGGTAAGCATACTGACCAATTATAAAAGTTTTCCGATGCCCCGATAAGGGACCAGAATTCAACTTTCACATTTGGCGCCGGTCGAACCCTTCTATCAACCGCTCATCCCAAATCGATTCGGTTGGGGAAATGCGTTTTGTCAAGTTCATATAAAACTTTAACCTTATACATGAAGAGTTTTCTCCTGACCCGCGTGCTGGCAGTTTCAGCGCTGGTGGCAATTTGCAGTTGTTCGAAGGATGATGGCCGGCCTTTTGAGAATCCGCAGAACCCCGGTGATTTCAAACGGGTGAAAAAAATCGAATCCAGTGCAACTGATTTTGTAAGCTTTGAATACAATCAGCAGAAACAGGTAAGATTTTACAAGTCATCCTGGTTTTTTGAACCCGAGGGACGTGTTCAGGATTATGTAGCCACTTACAGTTATGAAAATGGGCGGATAAAAGAAGGCGTGGCAAATACAGACAAACAGGTTTTTATTTATGAGGATGGCCGCCTGACCGGGTCAGAATTTTACAATAGACACGGAACCAGCTATGCCGTGCACGAGTATAATTTCAACGGAGCGGGCCAGTTGACTCAAATTGTCGAAATAATTCAGGATCCCATGGACGTGACGCATATCCGGAGCCGGATGGAATATGACAGCGGGGTAACCTGACCTAACGGACGCTGGAGCAACGGAAAACAGGTGAGCAGGAATATACCCTCAGTTCAACGACTTATTATGAACAATACGATAATAAATGGAACCCGGTTCCGGGTGAAATATGGGGTCACTATTTGCCGAATCTGGTCATCAATATGAACAATCCGCTAAGAATCCGCGAACTGAGCGCCGATGGGACGGTGGCTTATATTAGTTACTTTAACTATACCTACGGCGAAGACGGCTATCCCCTCTGGCGCGAACAGATCAGGGAAGTTAACGGCGTGCGGTCTCCGGCTCTCCGCCAGTATTTCAAGTATTAAAAAGAGGAATTTTACCATTCATACCAAGAAAACAACAGTTCATTAACAAATGCGTTGCAGTAAGAATAAACACTTACTAGCTTTGCGGAACCAAACCTTATACCATGAAATTATTTTATGTACTGGCAGCAATATTGATCCTGCTGTCGGGAGTAGCGGCCGCCGTTATACTCCAGCCAATCAGAACGGAGCCTCCGGGCAAGGTAACTGTGATTCA
Organism: Flavihumibacter sp.; assembly: GCA_036562745.1. Lineage (GTDB taxonomy): Bacteria > Bacteroidota > Bacteroidia > Chitinophagales > Chitinophagaceae > Flavihumibacter. Next base: position 411 of record DATCJQ010000468.1, on the reverse strand, counting down.
GGTAAAGAAATCAATGAATCGTACGGGTTCGTGTCTACTGGTGAATAACCGGTCTGTTGAAACCGCACGATTCAATGCTCCAAGCATTTAGGTTTCGCTCCGATTTTTTAAAGCGATTAGAAACGCCTGGACTCTTTAATTAGCAATTCCTTCCCTTATTCGAGAATGCGCAGTTTGGCATAATTCAACATGATCTTCTTCTCCCCATTCTTTTCAAACTGAATGGTTGCAATTGGATTATGCGCGCTTCCTTCCATTTTCAACACAGTTCCGAATCCGAATTTCTGGTGTTCCACTTTTTGTCCGGCTTGTAACCCGGATGTATCGCTGGCCACAAAATCCGTTGAAGGAGTATGCTCCACCACTTTGGGTGCGGGCTTGGGTGGTACGTAGGAAGGAACTGTATCCTTT
>DATCJQ010000465.1:0-4586 GCA_036562745.1 Flavihumibacter sp. | reverse complement strand
GTCGCTTCACAAACCCCTTGGATCGTTTTATAAATGCCTATTTCAAACAAACCAAACAGGATTGGCCGGCTAAAGTGGATGACCGGATATTCCTGAAGCGTGTATACCTCGACGTTATAGGTCTGCTGCCAACGCCCGATGCAATCGATGCCTTTATGGCCGATACGCATCCCGATAAAAGAAACAGGCTGATCCAACGCATCCTTACCGATAATCATAATTATACCCAGCACTGGCTCACATTCTGGAATGATTTGCTGCGGAATGACTATACCGGTACGGGGTATATTACCGGCGGACGGCACGATATCACCAAATGGTTGTACCAATCGCTTTATGATAACAAGCCCTATAATCAGTTTGTGAAGGAACTGATCAGTCCCGATGAACAATCCAAAGGATTCATCGCGGGCATTCAATGGAGAGGAACGGTCAACTCCAGTCAGAGCACCGAGATGCAGGCCGCGCAGAATGTGTCGCAGGTTTTTCTTGGGCTCAACCTGAAATGCGCCAGCTGTCACGACAGTTTTATCAGCGACTGGAAACTGGAAGATGCCTATGCGTTTGCCAACCTGTTTGCCGATACCATTTTGCAGATTGCCCGCTGCGATGCGCCCACCGGTAAGTGGGCCGATAGTCGTCTGCTGTATCCGGAACTGGGAGAAATCGGTAAAAATCTGCCCAAACCCCAACGTCTCAAACAGGTGGCCGAAAAACTGGTGCAGCCCCAGGATGGTCGTTTATATCGCACGCTCGTGAACCGAATCTGGGCCCAATTATTTGGACGCGGGTTGGTGGAGCCGGTGGATGAAATGGATAACGAACCCTGGAACCAGGATCTGCTCGACTGGCTGGCCTGGGATTTTGTGGAGTCGGGTTATGATATCAAGAAACTATTGTACACCATCCTCAGTTCCGATGCCTATCAGCTGCCCTCCGTGACGGTGAAGGACCCCGAGCAGTTAAAGTCAAAAGACTACCAATTCGCGGGAATGGTTCGCAGAAGGCTTACGGCAGAACAGTTTGCGGACGCGATCGGAGTGGCTTACCTGCCGCTATATCCGGATAACAGGATTGTATCGCACCTGCCTGATTCAGTGAAAAATAAAAGCCTTTTCACCAGGGCCTCCATGGTAATTAACGATCCCTTCCTGCTGGCGCTGGGACGTCCGGCAAGGGAAACGGTTACGACCAGCCGAAGTTCACAGGCCAACCTGATCCAGGCGCTGGAGCTGACCAATGGAAGCGTATTTCATGAAGGTATCAAGAAAGTTGCAGAGCACTGGCACAATCAACAGCCCGAAACCGAAGCACTGGTGAAAGATCTGTATCGTCGCACGCTCGGACGAGTTCCCAATAAAGAAGAACTGTCCATCGCCACCAGGGCCCTGGGATCACAACCGGGTATGGCTGATATCCAGGATTTTCTCTGGGTGATGGCCATGCATCCCGAATTTCAGTTAATTTACTAAAGCAATCAGCCTATGTACCGGAAGAAGAATTGGAACAGACGCGAGTTCCTGAAGCAGACATCAGGGGCAACATTGGCAGCTCTTGCCGCAGGTGCTCCCTTTGCCAGTGCTTTGACCGGATGCTCTGCTGCCAAACCCGGTGACGGTAGTGTGGATACCGTCATCCTCCTGTGGATGGCGGGCGGAATGGCACATACCGAAACCTTCGATCCCAAACGTTATACGCCATTTGAAACCGGATTGGACGCAAACCGCGTGTTGAGTACCTTTCCCGCAGTACCCACCGTGCTGGATGATGTGTTCTTTTCGGAGGGACTTGAATCCATCGGACAGATTATGGACCGCGGAACGCTGATCCGTTCTTATACCGCCGCTGATATGGGACATATTCTGCATGCCCGCCATCAGTACCACTGGCATACTTGTTACGAACCGCCGCAAACTGTGGCTGCTCCGCATATCGGTGCATGGATCGCATATCTGAAGGGACCTGCGAATCCGGTTATTCCGGCCTTCATAGATATTGGACAGCGTTTCACCGTAGGTGAGGCCGAGGAACTTAAAGCTTTCCATACCGCCGGAATCCTGGGCAATGAGTATGCGCCATTTATTATTCCGGATCCATCTGTCGGATTGGACGCCGTGCGCCCGCCGATCGGAATGGATGCCAAACGTTTTGAAAAAAGAAACCAACTCTATAATGAACTCATCAAAAACAGTCCGGTTGGTGAGTTCGGCAGCGATTATCAGAAAGAGTCCCTGCGCCGCTCGATGGAGCAGTCTTATATGCTGCTCAATTCTCCCGAATCGCAGGCCTTCAATCTGAGCCTGGAACCGAAGGAGTCCTACGATATTTATAATACCGGCCGATTCGGACTGGGTTGTCTGCTTGCCAAAAGGCTCACGCAGCAAGGTGCACGGTTTATCAGCGTCACCACCGAATACGAACCGTTTATGGGTTTTGATACCCATGAAAACGGTCATACCCGTATGGCGGATATGAAAAAAATGATCGATCGCCCCATTGCCCAACTGGTGCTGGATCTCGAAAAATCCGGACATCTGGATCGCACACTCATCGTGCTGGCCAGTGAGTTCAGCCGCGATATGATGGTGGAAGGGAAGCCGGATCTAAAAGTGGAAGACCAGGTGGAACAACCCGATGTTATCAACGACCTGAAATTTTATGGCATGCACCGCCATTTCACCGATGCCGGTTCGGTGCTGCTTTTCGGAGGCGGAATCAAGAAAGGATTTGTGTACGGCAAAACTTCGGATGAGCGTCCCTGTAAGACGATCGAAAATCCGGTGCGTATCGAACAACTTCATCAGACCATTTATCACAGCCTGGGCATTCCGCCCGAAACCCAGGTGGAAGTGGAGCAACGTCCATTCTATACCACGCCCGACGGAAAAGGTCAGGCAATTCCTGAATTATTTAGTTCGTGGAACCAGATATAATGCCTTAAATTAGGAGCATGGTTTTAGCTCTATTCCGTTCTACCTTAACTAAATGCGTTGTGGTTGGAAGTCTGCTAGTATCGTGCGGCACCACACAGGAGAAAACAGTAGTACCAAGCAATCCAAAACTGGCTGCCCTCCAGGTTCCGGAAGGTTTTCATGCCGAACATCTATTCGGTCCCTCTGAAAATGGTGAAGGCTCATGGGTTTCAATGACCTTTGATGATAAGGGGCGACTGATCGCCTCCGACCAGTATGGTGCACTTTACCGGATGAATATCCCGGCTATCGGAGATGCCCTTACAAAAGTTGTAGCCACTCCCTTACGGGTACCATCAACCGAAAAACGGAAGGACACTACTTCCAACAGAATTAACATGGGTTATGCACACGGACTCCTGTATGCATTTAACAGTCTGTATGTGGTGGTGAACCACCATGGTGATAAGGATTTTCCCACCACCAGCGGATTGTATCGCCTGCAGGATACCGATGGTGATGATGAATTCGATAAGATAACACTGCTCAAAGAACTTGAAGGAAGTGGCGAGCACGGTCCGCATAGCATTGTGCTCTCACCCGATAAAAAATCGCTGTATCTGATTGCGGGAAATTTTACGGCGATTCCCTCCATGAACCGGTATCGGGTGCAACCCGAAGCGCAGCTCGATAATCTGCTGCCCATGATCAGGGATCCGCGTGGACACGATAATAATGTGGCCTGGCACGGTGGCTGGATCGCTCATCTGGATTCCACCGGAACGGATTGGGAACTCTATGCTTCCGGATTCCGAAATCCCTTCGACCTGGCATTCAACGATGCCGGTGATATGTTTACCTATGATTCCGATATGGAATGGGATATGGGTACTCCCTGGTATCGCCCCACGCGCATCTGTCATGTGACCAGCGGAGCTGATTTCGGCTGGCGACCCGGAACCGGAAAATGGCATCCCGGGTTTGCAGACAGTCGTCCGGCTATTCTGAATATCGGACAGGGTTCGCCTACCAATCTGGTATATGGTGCCAATGCCCGCTTTCCGGAAAAATATCGTCGCGCACTGTTTGCCTTCGACTGGAGCTTCGGGATTATCTATGCCATCCATCTTGAACCGGATGGAAGTGGCTATCGCGCAACAGGTGAGGAGTTCATATCCGGATCTCCGCTTCCGCTTACGGATGGAGTAATCGGTCCGGATGGTGCCCTTTATTTCCTGACGGGTGGCCGCCGCCTGGAATCAGATCTCTATAGAGTGTATTATAAGGATGGAAATCTGCCGATAGAACCGCTTCAGCCGGCAGAGCCGAATGAAGCCAATAAAATCCGTCGTCAGCTGGAAGCTCATCATGCCAATCCGGGCGCGGAAGCCATCGAACAAGCCTGGCCTTATCTCAATCACGAGGATGATGGTATCCGTTTTGCGGCTGTCAAAACACTTGAGCAGGCACCGCTTTCCGCCTGGAAAACCCGTTTACTGAATGAGGCCGATAATATCACCAGGGTGTCTGCCATGGTTGCGCTTTCGAAAAAAGCCAAACAGGTTAGCAGCAGCGAATGGCAATCGCTTCTGGAAAAAACTGATTACCAAAGCCTGGGAGTGAAGCACCAGTTGGCACTGGTCCGCGCACTGGAAGTGTGGCTGAGTCGTACAG
>DATCJQ010000094.1:0-1631 GCA_036562745.1 Flavihumibacter sp. | reverse complement strand
GATCGGTTTATTCACGCGCACGTCGTACTCCTTTTCGTGCGAATTACCCGCCCGCAGAACCTTGTTCACGATATCGCCATCATTGGTCAGAATGATCAATCCCTCTGAATCCTTGTCCAGCCGTCCAATCGGGAAGATCCGCTTGGGATAGCCCACAAAGCTGATAATATTGCCGGGAATATTCTCCTCCGTGGTGGTGGTAATCCCCACGGGTTTATTCAGCAGCATATAGATGGGTTTCTCCTTCTGTCTGCGGGTGATCAGGCTGCCATCCACTTCCAGTTCATCGCCGGGTTTATAACGGTTGCCGGCCTTGGCAGGGCGACCATTCAAAAGAACGCGGCCTGCTTTTATCAGTTCATCAGCTTCCCTTCTCGAACAATAGCCCGTATCACTGATAAACTTGTTGATGCTTATTGAATCTTCCACTTGTTATTTTTTCTTCTTCGCCTTTTGGGCGCCCGCTTTTTTGGAAGCAGATTTCTTAATACCAGATGTTCGGCCGGGTGTTTTCTCTGCCCCTTCTTTGATAGCAGTGGTGATCACCCATTCATAATCCAGTTGTCTTTTTTCGAGATTGGCCGCTACCACCCGGATCCGCACCTTGTCACCCATACGGAATGTACGTCCCGAGCGCCTTCCGGCCAGCATGTATTCGGTTTCCACCAGGCGGAAATCATCGTATTCCGACAGGCTGGTGATGCTCACCAACCCCTCGCATTTATGTTCCACCGTTTCCACCCAGAATCCGAAAGATGATACCCCGCTGATCACGCCATCAAACTCCTCGCCCAGGAAATTCATCAGGTATTCCACCTGTTTGTATTTATTGCCTGCGCGTTCGGCATCCATGGCGGCCCGTTCCCGTTCGCTGCAATGACGGCATTTCTCTTCCATATCCTTATCGATATGATATTTTCCGTGGAGTACTTCCTGCAGCACACGATGCACCATCACATCGGGATAACGACGGATCGGCGACGTAAAATGCGCGTAGTATTCAAATCCCAGGCCATAGTGACCAATATTCTTCGTAGTATAAACCGCCTTGGCCATGGTGCGGATACCCAATTGCTCCAACACGTGCTGTTCGGGCTTGCCCTGCACATCTTCCAGCAATCGGTTAAACGATTCAGCAATTCGCTCGGGCGATTTGATATCAAATACATGTCCGAATTTCCGCGCGAAGGCTGCAAAAGGAGTAAGCTTTTCCTCGTCGGGCTTATCATGCACGCGGTAGGCAAAGGGCAGCGGTTTGTCCTTCACCTTAATCTTGCTCACATGCTCTGCCACTGTACGGTTCGCCAGCAGCATAAACTCCTCGATCAGCTGATGCGCTTCCTTGCTCTCCTTGATCATGATGCCTATCGGCTTACGGTTTTCGTCGAGCTTGAAACGCACTTCCTGCGAGGAGAAATTGATCGCCCCCTTCTTGAATCGCTGGGCGCGGAATCGTTGTGCAAAACGGTTCAGCAGCAGGATTTCATCCTTATACAATCCATCTTCCGACTCAATGATTTCCTGCACCTGCTCATAGGTAAACCGATGATTCGAGTGGATCACCGTCCGCCCGAGCCAGTAATCCTTCACATCACCCCGGGCATTCAACTGGAAGATGGCTGAGAAGGTAA
>DATCJQ010000460.1:0-2791 GCA_036562745.1 Flavihumibacter sp. | reverse complement strand
GATCTTGTCGATCTGTTCTTTCAGGGGGATGGTATCACATACCACCAGTTCCTCCAGCACGCTTGACCCGATATTTTCGTAAGCCTTGCCACTCAGCACCGGATGGGTACACATGGCTCGTACGGTGGTTGCCCCTTTTTCCTTCAGCAGTCCGGCACTTTTGGCCAGCGTACCTCCGGTATCACAGATATCATCTATCAGGATCACGTTCCGGTCGGTCACATCTCCAATCACCACCATGCTGGCTATCTCGTTGGCGCGTTTACGGTGTTTGTCGCAAATCACCATTTCTGCGTTGAAATAGCTGGCAATTTCCCGGATTCGGTTGGCACTTCCCACGTCAGGGGCCGCAAAGGTAAGGTTTTCCAGCTTTAATTGCTCGATGTAGGGGATAAATATTACCGAACTGTCGAGGTGATCCACCGGGATGTCGAAATAGCCCTGGATCTGCGGTGCATGGAGATCCATGGTAATAACACGGTCGGCTCCCGCCGCGGTTAACATATTGGCTATCAGTTTGGAACCGATGGCTACCCGGGGTTTGTCCTTCCGGTCCTGCCGTGCATAACCGTAATAGGGAATCACGGCAATCACCTTGTAAGCGGAAGCCCGCCGGGCCGCATCAATCATGAGGAGCAGTTCCATCAGGTTGTCGGAGGGTGCGAATGTACTCTGCACCAGAAATACAACATCGCCCCTGATACTTTCCTGAAAAACCGGCTGAATTTCTCCGTCGCTGAACTTCTGGATATTAATCCGGCCCAAAGGAATTCCGTAACTATTGGCGATTTTCTCAGCCAGATACTGCGAACCAGTACCTGAGAAGATTTTTGCAGTCATAGATGAGTTATTCGAGCGCGAAGATAACCATTGCAGTAAATACTAGGAGCCGACGGGCCGGAAAATACCCAAAAAACGAAAAGGGATGTGCTGGCAGCACACCCCTTTCCTACCTGTCTACATTAACTATTGTATGGCAAATATGTTGGAATTCTACCGGGCTGCGACCACATGGGTACCCGCATCGGCAGCTGATATAGTCTTTAATTCACCAATGGGTTCGGACCGATAATTATCAAAGGCACGGAAGATGGCGGAGCAGATAAAAATCGAAAAAAACAGGGCGACAACATAGATTCCGATGCAGAAAAGCATGGACTGGAACCCGCCTAATACGTTAAAAGTACGAGCATTCATAGTTTACTGGTTTTTGGTTTTTTCGAACAAAGGATAGTTTGGATATCGGGTTAAAACACCCATTTAATTGGGTTATAACGCCGTTTCAGGGTATAAAATTATTTATTAATCTTACTTTATGCAAGCGCACAACCACTCAATTAAATCATGGGCAAAAGACGATCGTCCGCGCGAAAAACTACTTAGTAAAAGCCCCATACACCTGAGTGACGCCGAGCTGATCGCCCTCCTGCTCAACCATGGCCACAGGGAAAAAACTGCCCTCGACATGGCCAGGGAACTATTGCAACTAACTGACAACAATCTGTTTGAATTAAGCAAATTATCGGTATATGATCTGATGAAGGTGCGCGGAGTAGGACTTGCGAAAGCTGTTACCATTGTGGCAGCCCTGGAACTGGCCAAAAGACGCCAGCATGCCCGCCCTGTTATGTTGAAAAAAATCAATAGCAGCCGTGAAGTGGCCGACTACCTGCAGGAACTCTACGGTAATTTCCGCCACGAAGTATTTGTGGTCCTCTTTCTTAACCGCGCCAACAGACTCAGACACCAGGAGATCATCAGCAGCGGCGGACTTACCGGCACGGTAGCCGATCCCAGGCTGATCTTCCGCAAAGCCCTTGAACTCGATGCCGTGTCCCTTATCCTTTGCCACAATCATCCTTCCGGCAATCTCATTCCATCCGGGGCAGATGAGCAACTGACCCAAAAGGTTAAAGAAGCAGCCCGCCTCCTGGATATCCGGTTAATAGATCACATCATTGTAAGTCAGGACGGATATTACAGTTTCGCTGACCAGGGCCTGCTTTAAATAGAATCAGGCATACCGGAGGCATGCCTGTAATTAATTATAAATAAAGACGTGTACCACTGCCCAAACTCCGCCAGGCCGGCTCGTCTGGTGTTCTAAAGTTTTCACCACTCCTCAGGACTGATCAGGCCTGCGCAGCGGGACCACCAAAATTCATGGGCACCTGGATCTCTTCCAGATCTTTAATATCTCCATTCACCTCTTCGAAACGCTCAATATTTTCGATAAGCGCTTTCATAAACCTTTTGGCATGTTGCGGGGTCAGGATGATTCTGGACTTTACACGACTCTTGGGAGTACCGGGCATAACATTCACAAAATCGATTACGAATTCTGCATGCGAATGGGTAATAATTGCAAGGTTTGCATATTGTCCCTCTGCTATCTCCTCAGAAATTTCCACATTAAGCTGGTTCGACTGATTGTTATCCATTAGTCAATTATTGAACGACAAAAATACTACTTCTTCCCCAATCCCTCCTTCCCCTCCTCCCTTCCCCCTTCTCCCTTCACCGTTCACCGTTCACCATTCACCATTCCACCACTACCTGAAACTTCAACTCCGATCTCCGCTTCCCCAAAATCTCGTCCCAGCCCGACCCGCTGCTGTTTTTATTGGAATAGATCGTCTGCGACCAACGAGCCCACCACTTAACTGTAATCTTTTTGGCCATAAGATTGTCCCGCCCCCCTGGTTTCAACTTCCCATTCAGCAGCAAATAATACCTCCATCCATGATCATACATGGCTGGTACAGAATAACTATACAACAGATCACTTTCA
>DATCJQ010000453.1:0-2504 GCA_036562745.1 Flavihumibacter sp. | reverse complement strand
CCCCCCTGTTTACCTGGAGGAACCTGATCAGTCTGGTAGATACACGTCATCATTTCACCAATCTTTCCAACACCGAGGATTTTTATTATCAGCAGCGATACAATTCCTGCGATGCTGAAGATGCGCCCACTGTATCGACCTACCTGAATCAGTTTCACAGCCCGGATGATGCCTATTGGACCTATGAAAAGCTGATCGGACGCCTGAACCTGCGCGAGCTGGCTGATAAGGAAGTCATCCTTTTGTCAAACGGGGAAACCAAACGCCTTCTGCTGGCCGCCGCACTCATCCGTCATCCCAAATTTCTGCTGCTCGACAGTCCGCTTTCGGGACTCGACAAAGCCTCGCGCGCCAATTTCAACCGGCTGCTGGAGGAGATCAGGGATTCAGGCATTCATATCCTGCTAACGGTTTCTCCGCTTGAAATTCCAGACTGTGTAACCCATGTTGCGCACCTCGAAACGGGAAGGATACGCTATGCCGGCCCCAGGTACGATTGGGATCCATCAACATTACCCGTTACCGGAGTGGGCAGCAGTCGTGATAAAATTGCCGAATGGCTGCAAACGGGCAGTATTCCCGAATATGAGGAAATCATCCGACTGACGGAATGCAGGGTACAATATGGGGCGCGTGTGATTCTGGATGATATAAACTGGGTTGTAAAACAAGGCGAGCGATGGGCGTTGGTGGGACATAACGGCGCCGGGAAATCAACCCTGCTCAGCCTGATCACGGGCGATAACCCCCAGGCCTATGCGAACAATATTCGTTTGTTCGGAAAGAAACGCGGATCGGGTGAATCCATCTGGGATCTTAAGAAAAAGATTGGATATGTTTCGCCGGAACTTTTCCAGTATTTCCCGCAGGATACAACAGTAGCCCAGGCAGTGGAATCGGGGCTCTACGATACCATCGGCCTGTTCCGTGCCCCTTCCGCCTCGCATCAGGATAAGGTGAGGAGCATTATGGATGCCCTGGGGCTTGCACCTTATGCCAATCAGTTGCTTCGCCATACGGCCACCAGCATACAACGAATTTGTCTTGTTGCCCGTGCACTGGTCAAGTTTCCGCCCCTGCTGATACTGGACGAGCCCTGTCAGGGTATGGATAATCATCAGATCGCTGAGTTTAAGGAACTGATTGATCTGATCTGTGACCAGACCCCTCTCACGCTTATTTATGTGAGCCATTATGACCAGGAGATACCCGGATGTATTACAAAAAAATTGATACTAAGTAAGGGACAGCGCGTCGAATAACTTATATTTAGTGAATCAGATGTATTCACTAAATCCATACAGGATCAGCGCAGTGGATCAACTGCGGGGTATCGTAATGATATTGATGGCACTGGATCATACACGGGATCTTTTCCATCTTACTGCATTAACCGATGATCCGCTGAACCTGGCGACCACCACACCGGGACTGTTTTTTACCCGGTGGATCACGCATCTCTGCGCGCCGACATTTGTATTTCTCTCGGGACTGGCGATTTACCTGCAACAGAAGAAATATCCCGATACATCGTCGCTGCGTAAAAGGTTGCTCATAAGAGGTGCATGGCTGATACTCCTTGAATTAACCATTGTGAATTTTGGCATCTGGTTTAATTACAGGTATAACGTGGTAATATTCCAGGTAATTGGCGCGATCGGATTCGGCTTTATTATAATGGCAATTTTGTTCCGGATGTCGTCTTATGTGCTTACGCTATTGGGACTGCTGATTCTGATTGCCAGTCAGTATATACCGCTGCCCGGACTTGCGCAGCCCACGCAGCTGAGTTATGCGCCCGAGCATATGTTGCTGGTGGCCTATCCACCTCTTCCCTGGCTGGGTATCATGTTATTGGGATTTGGTTTGGGTCCCATTTTCACGCATCGGCAGAAATCCGCCGGTTGGTATGCGATGGCAGGATTGGTGGTTCTGGCGGTGGTTGCCCTGCTGCGCTATTTTACGCGGTTCGGAGATCCATCGCCCTATATGAGCCAGGATACGGTATTGAAGAGTTTTCTATCCTTTATCAATCTCCAGAAGTATCCGCCTTCGTTATTGTTTACTGCTTTCATGCTCGGAATTGCCTTTATCTTGTATGGAGTATTGAAAAAGGGAAGGCTGCCGCTTGGCATTCAGCATGTACTGGAAGTGTATGGAAGTGTGCCGCTGTTTTATTACATAGTGCACTGGTACCTTTTGCATCTGATCATGTTGATCGCCTTCAGTGCGCAGGGTTATTCGATCGATCAGCTCAATTTTGGGGCATTTGGCTTCGGGCGGCCCGCTGAGAACCCAAGCGGATTTGAGTTGCCCTATGTGCATATGTTCTGGATTCTGACGGTGGTGCTGCTTTATCCGTTTTGCTGGTGGTACCGGCGCTACAAACAATCGAATCCCGATACCTTTTGGGCCCGGTATTTATAGTTTCCTCGTTCCCTTTGTCCCCTTCGTTCCCCCTTCTCCCTTCTCCATTCTCCTTCCCCGTCCCCTTTGTCCCCTTC
>DATCJQ010000440.1:0-2743 GCA_036562745.1 Flavihumibacter sp. | reverse complement strand
GGGTATCAGGGTAGAGGGGGTCAGGATCGGCGGCGGGTAATGAACCAGTTGAGCGCCAGAGACACCAGCAGTATCAGCAGTCCGCCGAACTCGCGGGATTGCTCGATCCAGGGTTTGGTGGCTTTCATCGACTGTACCAGGCTTTCTGCCTCATGCTCCTTCACCCAGCTGATGACTCCCTCGGGAGCGATGAACAGATAGATCGCATAACCGGCATAGATAATCGCGGCAACCAGGTACCAAACCGGAGGGAATTTCTTTTTGATTGCGATCCAGCAGAGCCAGGCCCCGAGCAGATACAGGGGCACCCAGATATAAGGATCCGGATCATTCCATTGCAGCGCAGCACTGATTACAAAGAGTATGGCAAATATATAATTGAGGATCTTCATCAGCTTCGTTTGTTGATGGGGGTTAGAACCTATGGCGAAACCACCCCCGACCTGCTAATTTAATCCCATTTGACCTTACCCGCATTAATTTGTGTTTTCCTTTTTGTCGCAAGTCTCCTGTTTCCAGTAAGCTTACTTCCGGAGTACTTTCTTCACAAACTGCTGTTTGTAATCGCTGCTAGTGATAGTCAGAATATAGCTGCCGCGGGCAAGGCGACTGATATCGACACTGCCATTCTGATATCCGGTGGATCTTTTCATCAACAATTGCCCATTAAGGTTGTGCACCTGGATCACCAGTTCCTTCACCTCAAACATATTACCGATGCGATAATCGATGCGGCCAGCGGATACCGTGGGATAAGCATCCTGTATGAAGTTCTTATCATTCCGAACCGGATCATTTACACCGGTTCCAATATTGGGTTTGAAATTCGGCTGGGGAATGGTGGTATAATACATCCCGTTACCATGCGTACCCACCAACAGCAGGTTGTCCTGCGGACGATAAGCCAGGGATGTAACCACAGCATAATTCAATACCCGTCCACCCTCGCGTTTCCATTCAATCGGCTTGTTGGCCGCGAGGGCATCGTAGATGTTTACAGTGCTGTATAATCCCACTGAAGTGCCAACATAGTATTCGGTGTATTCGGTGCCGGCTGCATCTTTCCGAACCACAATTGCACAACTTCGTATAGACGGCAGCGTTAGATTGCCTTCCACAAGCCGCCAGGTGGGATTCGCCGATTTCGCATTGTTCGTAATCCAGATATTAAACTCGCGGTTGGTGTTCGCCCCAATTGTCACCTGATAATTGGTATAAACCACCATGATTTCATTGTCATTATTGGGGTTCACTGCAATTCCTCCCACATTCACATCGGCGGAACTCAGCATGGAATTGATGGCTGGCGGAGTGATTTCCACCGGCTGAGTGGCAGGCGCAACATTTTTTGGATCATCCAGGCGGAACACCCTTCCCTCCGTGGTTCCGATATACATTGTGCTCGAAGTAGTGTAGGGGCCATAACTCAAGCGGATTGCCCGGATCCCGATATCATTGCCCGAGGGATTGGCAGGGTTCAGCTTACTGCCCACACCTGTCAGCTCGGTCCAGCCGCTCGATTTCGACGCCGTTGATGGCGATGTTGTGCGGAACAGCCGGTTATAATTCGCGTAATAAAGTACATCCGGATTATCATTATCGAGCGCGAAATAGGTTACAAATTCGCCGCTGCCGCCACCCGGATTTGGCGTCAGGTTATTCGGTTCGATGGCGGTTGCATTATTGGGTGTCAATCGCACCAATGTGCCCTGCTGGCTCGTCACATACAACTCGTAGTTGCTGAAACTCTGGAATTTGGCAATCGCTGCAGCCCCACCATCGCCCGAGCCGGCCTGCACATGATTATCATCGCCCGCAAGGCGCAGATAAGCGCCATTATCCTGCATGCCGCCGATAAAATTATTTACCTGTGCGCCCGAAGCCCGATGTTCAAGATTGACATGATAATACTGCGCAGTCTGGTATCCGCCCATGGTTTCCCAACTAACGGGCAGTGTAGCCGAATTCGTGGCGAGAATATTTTCCGTGATATGCAAACCGCCGTCGGTAGCACAAATCGCGCGATTGGGATTACTCGGGTCAAAAACCAGGTTATGAATATCGGGGTGGTGGTTATCATAAGTCTGCACCGGGAAAGTTTCGGCATTGGCACCCCAGTATTTATATCCGCCGATCCAGGCCGTGCCATTGGTATTGGTAAATCCGTTCTGAGAGCGATACAAATTGGTACCGCCCACAAATACTACGTTGGGGTCGTCCGGTTTGACCGTGATCAGCATATTGTACCCTCCCTGCAGCGCAAGGGGATCGATGCCATCGCGCTGTCCGGGGAAATTGGGCATATTGTTCGAAAGATTGGTATAAGTGCCCGCAGAGAAATCAAATTTATAGAGATCGGCTTCCGGCGAACCATTGCTGCCTTCCTGCGACAAGCCATTCTCATACATCGCGTACAGGATATTCTGGTTGGAAGGAGCCAGGGCCAGGAGGATCCGCTTCGACACGGTGGAAATGGCGCCTGAGGCAGTATAACTATTTCCCCTCCATCCCGGAATGGAATCGAGGTTGAGGGTTTGTCCGCCTGCAAAACGCGTCCAGCTGTTCAGATTCCCCGTTTCAGAGAACCATACGCCTCGTAGGTCTTTATCGGCAAAGCCACCGTTAACGGCCAGGTATAACCGACCGGTGGAGGTGCAAACGATATCCATCTGTCCGTTATCGGCCGCGGCAGCCTGGGTTCCGCTGAACACTTCGGAAAAACTGGTGCCGCCATTGGTACTTC
>DATCJQ010000439.1:0-7475 GCA_036562745.1 Flavihumibacter sp. | reverse complement strand
ACGGTATATTCTTCGCGCCAGCGTAAAACGCCCAATAGCGCCATAATGATGGCTTCCTTGTATTCAATCAGCGAATTATCGGGTTTTTCCGCTGTCATACCGAGCGATTGCAGCTCCTGGTTCAGCGAATCCACGAGAAATCCGTTGAGGGCGCCCCCGCCAGTAACAAGAAGTTTTGCTCCATCCGTAGAGATCCCCTCATTGGAGGCCACAGCGCCCAGGTCGCGAACGATCTGACGACAGATATGGGTTACATAGGTGCGCAGTGCGTCTTCTGTGGCAATACCGGCCGCTCTGATCATGGGATAAACGCGGTCGGTACCGAAATCGTTGGCGAGCGACTTGGGATAATGTTGCTGGTAATAATCGAGGCGATCCAGTTCCGCGAGCAACGACTCATCCACCGAACCGGCAGCAGCCAGTTTCCCATCCTCATCGTAGGTTTTACCCGCGTCGGCAGCCAGCATATTGAGCACCCGGTTGGCCGCGCAGGAATCAAATGCGATATAACGCTCACCCGCACGCACGGAAAGATTGGCAATTCCTCCCAGGTTCAGCAGGAAGGGATAATCGGGCAGCAGCAGTTTTTCGCCCATGGGCACAATCGGAGCACCCTGTCCGCCGAAAGCCACGTCCATGGCACGCAGATCGCTGATCACAGGTAAACCGGTAACGGCTGCAATGGCCGCCCCATCGCCCAGCTGGGCCGTCATGAACTGAGAGGGCATATGAAAGCTGGTATGTCCGTGCGAAGCAATCATATGCACTTTATGTTCAAGTTGATACGCATGAATAAAAGCATTCACCTGCTCGCCGATATATCTTCCGTATGCCGAATGCAGCAAGAGGTAATCGGCCGCTGACAGGGCAGTGCAGTGGCGGAGTTTCTCCTCCCATTCAGAGCTATAAGGATAGCAGGCTCCCTGCAGCAATTCCATCGTCCACTTCCCTCCCGCTTCGTGAAACTGCACGTAAGCGATATCCAATCCATCGAGGGAACTTCCACTCATTATACCGATTACATTGTATACCATTCGTAAAAAAGTTTTTGATTTACGCATCAGCCCGTTAGATTTGTCGGGCAGGCGCAAATTACGACGAATGGCGCCCGCAGAAAAATCGGAAAATCATGGTGGTTAATCTCAGCAAGCACTACTCTTTATTATGTGATTTTGTCAGCGAACTTCGCGATGTGGACATTCAGGGCGACCGCATGCGCTTCCGTCGCAACCTGGAAAGGATCGGAGAAGTGGCAGCCTATGAGATCAGCAAACATATGGCCTTCCGGCAGGTGGAAACCCAAACGCCTCTGGGAGTGGCCAACAGCAAGGTATTGGCTGAACAACCGGTGCTGGCCACCATTCTTCGCGCCGGCCTGCCCCTGCATCAGGGACTGCTGAACTATTTCGACCGGGCCGATAACGCATTCATTTCTGCCTACCGCAAACACCACCCCGACGGAAGTTTCGAAATCAGCATGGAATACGTTTCCTCCCCCGATCTCGAAAATCGCGTTGTGATCATTTCCGATCCGATGCTGGCCACCGGCGCTTCCCTCGTTAAAACCATTCAGTTCCTCCGCGAAGAAGGCAAGCCCAGAGAGTTTCATATCGTTTGCGCCGTAGCCTGCACGCTGGGCATCGAATATGTACACCGCAACGAACCCAACGTAAAAATCTGGTGCGGCGCCATTGATGAAGAACTGACCGCCAAAAGCTATATCGTACCCGGACTCGGCGATGCCGGGGATCTCGCTTATGGAGCAAAACAGCAGTCCTGATCGAAAAAATCGGCTGCCATTGCCCATTTTTTGTATTTTACCTGTCCTATTATGAGAATCATAGCCGGAATACTGCTGTTGTTGACGTTGAATGCTTCCTCTCTTCTCGCACAGGATCCGCATTTTTCGCAGTTTTTTTCCTCTCCGCTAACCCTGAACCCGGCATTCACCGGTAAGTTCAACGGTATGGTGCGTGCTGCAGGAAATTATCGTGATCAATGGCCGGCCATCAGCAAAGCTTTCACAACTTCCACCCTTTCGCTGGATGCGCCCATCATGAGCGGAAGACTCAACAACGATACCTGGGGCATCGGCGGTATGGCGATGACCGACCGCACGGCCAATGGTATCCTGAATTCCAACTACCTGATGTTTTCAACAGCCTATCATAAAGCGCTGGATGAAGATGGCTATCATCAACTCGGACTCGGCTTCCAGGGGGTATATGCCGCCAAACGCCTCGACGGATCACAGCTCAATTTCGAAAGTGAACTAGCCCTCGACGGAACCTGGACCAATCCCAGTGGCGAGCCGATCGACGGAACCCGCATCAATGTGAATTATTTCGGGGTGAACGCGGGACTGCTTTACAGCGGCTCCACCAATGGAGAGGACAATTTCTATTTTGGCGCTTCGGTGTACCATATCAATCGCCCTAAGGAGAATTTCACCAACGTGTTCTACACCCTCCAACCCCGTGTAACGATTCACGGAGGCGGATACCTTCCGGTGGGACCCACCACCACCCTGCACCTGTCGGCCCTGCATAGTCGCCAGGCCGGAGCCTACGAAACCCTGCTGGGTGGAGCGCTGGCACTGAATCTGAACGATGATTTCGAACGCCCTACGGCCGTTTATGCCGGATCCTGGTATCGCTTCGGCGATGCCCTGATACCCTATGTGGGCTTTGAATGGTCTGATTTCCGCCTGGGTTTTACCTACGATGTGAACACATCCACCTTGAAAACCGCATCGCAGCGTCGTGGCGGATTGGAAGTATCGCTGGTGTTTATCAAACGCCATCCCGAAGGGAGAAAAGATATTCCCTGTCCCAAGTTTTAATCCACCAACACAAACCGGTAAGGCAGATCCTTGTGTTCGGCGGCATAGTCTACCCCGATCCGCGGGGTTACCTGAATTTCACGGGGCTCAAAACCATCGTCCCAGATGCTGATCTGGTCCAGCAATGGCATGCCTGTATGCATGGTCCGGATGCCCAGTCCCCGGGATACCAATCCCGGTCCGCGTGCCAGGACAGACGCCGGCACCCGCTCGGGTTTGCCCAGCCGCTGACGGATGATCTGCTCGCCCTCGAGAGGAATCATCCCGCGAATCAGCACAGCATGCGGTATATCCTCGCGATTGGTCACGATATTAAAAAGATGATGGATTCCATAACAGAGATACACATACGAAACGCCACCCCGACAATACATCACCCGGGTCCGGTTGGTTCTTCTGCCTCCGTACGCGTGCGATGCTTTATCCGTTACACCCGCATAAGCTTCGGTTTCGGATATGCGCCCGCTGGTGACCTGTCCGTCGAACTCGGTACGGATAATTTTCCCGATCAATGAACGGGCGATCTGCACCACATCCTCGCCCTCGAACCAGGAAAGCGGCAGTTTTATCATCTTTTTACGCATGGTCTTGGCTCAAAGTAATAAATTTAGGCGCTTAAACATTCTCTATTGCTGAAAGAACTGATTATAGCGTTCGAATCCTTTTACAGGGCGCATCATTTTATAGTGAAACATAATCTCTGGAGATGGATCATCATTCCGGGGATCATCTACATGTTGCTCTTTGTAACCGGGATGTATTTCTTCATCAGTTCCGCCAGCAGTGCCGTGCATTATCTCACCAACCTGATCGGACTCGACCGCTGGCTGCAGGAGCAGAAAAGCGGATTGCTCAGTTTCCTGTTTATGATGGGAGGCATCATGGTGCAGGTGTTGCTGGTCTTCTTCTATTTTTCCTTCTTCAAGTTTTTTTACCTGATCGTGGGCTCCCCGGTTTTTGCTTACCTGAGCGAAAAAACCGAATCCATTCTGGAGGGAAAGGATTTTCCGTTCAGCTTTCCGCAGCTGATGAAAGATATTGTACGCGGTATCAAACTGGCACTGCGCAACCTGCTCTGGCAAACGGTTTATACAATTTCAATCCTGATACTGTCCTTTATTCCGATTGTGGGATGGGTGAGTCCGCTTATCTCGCTTTTCGTGGAATGTTATTACTACGGATTCTCCATGGTGGATTACAGCTGCGAACGGCGTCGTCTTTCGCCCGCGGAAAGTATTCGCTTTATCGGCGATCACAAGGGACTGGCCATCGGCAACGGATTGTTGTTTTACCTGATGCATGCAGTTCCTTTTGTGGGCTGGGTGCTGGCTCCTTCCTATGCTGTAATTGCGGCCACCCTCAGCATTCGCAAAATGGATGGCACCATCGTTCCAGAGCGGATAAACTCTTAACCGGATAATCCTCAAAACAATGGCTAGTTCTGCGCTTGGTTCCGTGTATTTGATTCCCTGTTATCTCGATGAAGAGCATCTGGAGACAATTCCTCCCTATGTGCTGGAAGCGGTGCAGCAGTGCCAGGTATTTTTTGTGGAGAATGAACGGACCGCGCGGCGATACCTGAAGAAATTGTGGAAGGAAATGATCATCGATATGTATGAATGGTATCCGATCCATAAGGCCGAGGATTCGGTTCGCGATCAGTTTCGCCAGCAATTGCAGCGCGGAAAAACTATCGGCATTCTGAGCGAGGCCGGATGTCCGGGTGTAGCCGATCCGGGGCAGGTTCTGGTATCTGTGGCCCAGGGTATGGGTGCCGTGGTGAAACCGCTGGTGGGGCCCTCCTCCATCCTGCTGGGATTGATGGCAAGCGGACTCAACGGGCAGTCTTTCCGTTTCCACGGGTATCTCCCGATTGATAATGCACAGCGGAACAAAACCCTGAAAGAGCTGGAAGCCGAATCGCTGAAAACCGGCACCACACAGATTTTTATCGAAACGCCCTATCGTAATAACGCGTTGCTGGATGCGATTCTCCAGCAATGCCGCCCCACCACGCGGTTATGCATTGCCGTTAATATTACGGGCAGTAACGAAACCATTCAGACCCGCACGCTTCGCGACTGGCAAAAAAATAAGCCGGAGCTGCATAAGCGTCCGGCTATATTTCTGTTAGGTCAGTAAGTATAAAGCGCAGTCCTACTCTGTATTCACTTTAGGTTTAATTGCTTTCTGTTCGGTGGTTCCGCTCATCGAGAGGATGCTGTCTACCACATATCTGGTATTGCCCCGCCAGGGAAGAATTCCGAGGTATTCCTTATAGTGAAGGTCGAACTGGCGGCCACTGTTTTCCATCAGGATGGTGGCAATCCGCTCGTTTTCCACCGAGAACTCAAACTCGTAGGATTGGATACTACCGGCCACGCCTCCACGAAAACCGCTCTGAATCAGTTTGCCCTCGTAAGTTTTGAAGATATAGCCCTTACGAACAACGAAATTCAGTTCGCCGGATTTAACGCCCTCTCCGAAGACCCAGTAAAACCGCCAGTAAACAAAGATGCCGCCCACCAGGATCAGGATCAGGATAATGTATGTGAGAAATCTTCCCATAAAGCAGGTTTTATTGACGGGATGAAAATAACTATAATCCGTATTTATCCACCATATAAATCAGGAAAGCCATATTGAGGGCTCCCAGATCCAGTTCGCGTTTGTTCACGGCTTCGAACACGTCATTACGCGCATGGTGGAGATCGAAATAGCGCGATCCGTCGGGAATCAGTCCGGCTATGGGTGTACCAAACTCACGGTTCAGCGGTCCGATATCCGCCCCGCCGCCGCCATCGGCAAACTGGTAAACTCCATAGGGAACAAAGAGGGGCAGCCATTCCCGGATTTTGGCCAGTTTATCCCTGGCGATGGTGAATCCGAATCCGCGGGGTGTAAATCCGCCCGCATCGCTTTCCAGGGCAAACACATGCTTTTCGCCTTTGGCCTTGGCATCTGCGGCATATTGAAGGGCACCCCGGAATCCGTTTTCCTCATTCGCAAAAAGCACCACGCGGATGGTATAACGGGGCTTGTATCCCATGGCTTTGAACGCACGAATCACTTCGATGGATTGCACGCAGCCGGTTCCATCATCGTGTGCACCCTCACCCGGATCCCAGCTGTCGAGGTGTCCGCCTACCGTAATATACTGGTCGGGAAATTCGGAACCGGTGATTTCTCCAATGATATTGTGTCCGATGGCATCGGGCTTGAAATGCGCCATGCTCTTATAGTAAACTTTCACTTCCCTGCCTGTTTTGAGCAGTGCGATCAGCTTGTCGGCATCCTGCAATCCGACCGCAGCAGCCGGAATTTTCGGGTAGGCCGAATCGTAAGATGTGGTTCCTGTATGGGGATGATTATCATTGGCGCTGGCAGTCACCGAACGGATCAGCACCCCGGCGGCACCGTATTTCGCAGCGCGACTCGGACCCGAGCGACGGTAGGCTCCCGATTCGCCATAGGATTGTCCAACCGAAAGATTGGTGGGATTAAATTCATTATTGAACACAACGATCGCATCCTTCACGGCATCTTTTTTCTTTTCGAGATCCTCGAAGTTTTCAACCAGGACGGCTTTTTTCATCAGCCCGTTTTTTCCAGTGCCATAGGAATTACCCAGGGCCAGCACATCCATGGTCACTTTCTGCTTTTTGCCGTTGGCGTCGGTGTATTCGTACCAGGCTTCATCCTTGCCGCCCCGATCCCAGTGAGGTACTTTGGTTTCCTGTTTCCAAACTTTGTCTGCACCCGCTTCGCGAAGGGCTTTTTCGCCCCAGGCTTCGGCCTTATACATGCCCGGTGAGCCGGCCAGGCGCGGCCCCACTGTTTTACACAGCACCCTCAGGTTTTCATAGGCTGCCGGTGAGCGCAGTACATCATTTGCCATTTTGCGAAAAAAAACCGAATCTTCCTGATAAGAACCAACCTGTGCGAGAACAGGTGAAACCAGCGCAGCCTGAAAAACCAGAGCGGCCGTCCAAACAAATCGAATCATGCAAGTGTTTTTTTAAAATTAGCTAAACATTTTAAACCAGTACCTTCACAAGGAAGTATTTATATTATGCAAATAGGAATTGTCTGTTATCCCACGTTCGGCGGAAGTGGTGTTCTTGCCACCGAACTGGGAAAAGCGCTTGCCGACAAAGGCCACCAGGTTCATTTTATCACCTATCAGCAACCGGTTCGTCTTAATGAGTTCAACGCGAATATATTCTACCATGAAGTGAGAGTACCCACTTACCCTTTGTTTGATTATCCTCCTTATGAGACGGCGCTGGCCAGTACCATGGTGGATGTGATCATCAATAACAAGCTCGATTTATTGCACGTGCACTACGCCATCCCGCATGCCTCGGCTGCCTATATGGCCAAGCAGATCCTGCTGAAAACCGGAATTAATATCCCCGTTGTGACGACCCTGCACGGAACCGATATCACCCTGGTGGGCCGCGATAAAACCTATGCGCCCGTGGTTACTTTCTCCATCAACGAAAGTGATGCCATCACCGCCGTTTCGGATAACCTTCGCACGGAGACCTATAAGTGGTTTAAGATAGAAAAAGAGATCGAAGTGATCCACAATTTCGTGGATGTAGCGCGCTTCCGTCGCAAGGGTATCGAT
>DATCJQ010000434.1:0-9124 GCA_036562745.1 Flavihumibacter sp. | reverse complement strand
GTCCCCGGGATCGGCCTGCACGGCCTTCCACACCCCATCCTTTTTATGCAGATAGTAGTTATGATTCAGATAAGGCACCACGGCCGGTTTCAACACAGCGTGCACACTGAAACTCGATATCGTGTTGGCCAGTTGCGATATCCGATTCCTGTACGCAGCTCTTAACAAACTGCTTTCCGTAATGCGCAGCGAATGTTTGGGATGCAGGTTCGAGATAAAATATTTCCCCTTAAATACCCTTCCGTCTCTGGCGATGGCCCGCTCGATCAACGCATCACCCTCCATTCTGATAACTTCCGTGTGGTTAAACAACTCACCTCCCTGAGCCCTGATCATTTTGACCAGATGCTTGGTGATCTGCGACCCGCCGTCCTTGATTTTCCAGGCGCTTTCCATATAGCTGTTTAACACCAATGCATGAACGTAAAACGGTGTTTTGTCCGGTTCACCCGCATACAGATAATTGTTCCCTACGAGCACTTCCTGTAATCTTTTGTCTGCTGTGATTTCGTTCAGGAATGCGGTGGTGCTCAGCTCCATCACGCCCGCTTTTTCCTGCATACCTTCTCCGGTACGCAAATTATACATGGGGAACTTCGAACAGATGGTTTGAATCGTGTCGCAATATCGGTCGATTGCGTCTTTCTCACCGGGAAACTGTTCTTTCAGTACACGCTTAAAATTTTCATAGCCCTGTGCAATGGGATATTCCTTTCCATCTTCCAGAAATACGATGCGATCGAAGCCCTCCTTATCCAGCAACTCCAGCTTTAAGCGATTCATCAAACCCAGATAGCGAAACACCTGGTAAAGGGTTTGTCCGGGTGCCAGCCCGCCGATATAATGTACCCCGCTGTCGAATAGTTTTTTATCGCGCGAGAAGGTTTGCAAACTGCCGCCGAACTGGCGATTCTTTTCCAGTACGGCCACCTTATACCCCTCTTTCCCCAGGATGGCAGCACAGAGCAGTCCCCCGAGTCCGCCCCCAACAATCACGATATCATATTCACGCAACATGGGCAACGGAGGGTTTATGAATTACAAAAACAATATTGGATGTGTGTTTCGAATTGTCCATCTCCACACAGCTGAATCCTTTTTCCTGCGCAATTTCCCGAATGGTGGAAGCCGACAAAAACGATAACCCCGCGTCACTGGTTTTATTGAATCCGAACACGGTGGTGGAGAAGAATTCGGTAAGCACAGTGCCCTTATGACGGTCTTCATAGTCTGCATTGCCTTCGCGGATGATCAGCTTGCCGCCCGTACTCAGATGATCCAATGCCTTTCTTATCAATTGTTGTTGCGCTGCAGGCGGCAGATAATGCAATACATCACAAATCAGGATGGCATCGTATTCATTCATCGGAAAATCAAGTGCATTGGCTGCTGCAAACTGAAGCTCTTCCGAACGTCCATAACAATGTTGTGCAGTACTGGTTTTTTCCTCGTCATAATCCAGCGCGGTGATGATGCGATCCTTCGAACGGAAATGCAGCATCATCGACATGAATCCGTATCCGCATCCGATATCCAGAATGCGTCCCTTTTTGGGAACCAGCTCATCAAACAGGGCATAGTTTTTCTCCAATCCTGTTTTGATCCGCGCATACCATTCCAGCACCGGTCCTTTATACAGATAGTTATACAACAGTTTCTCGCGATGCCAGTCCACCGTTTCGCAGCGCTCGCGCGTATCAGCATACCAACTCTTGAACTGGCGACTCAGGCGTTTTGTTTTTTCCGCATATCCCTGTCCGTAAGTTGTGTCTTCGGGACTTATACGCTCTCCGATTTCTATGGTGATGGTTCCGTCCTTCAGTATGAAATCGCCCTTGCTCATGGTATAACCCGTACCATGCATCACGATGGGAAGTATATCCAGTTTCAGTTCCTCCGCCAGGAAAAATGCTCCCTTGTGGAAGCGCTTCATATTTCCGTCATAGGAACGCGTACCCTCGGGGAAAACAGCAATCGAATAACCCTGCTGCACCCGGTCGCGCATGGCATCCAGGTTGTTTTCCACACCCTTGCTCACGGGGAAATAGTCTGCCATCTTCACCACAAAACCGAATACGGGCGAATTCCAAACCCAGTCATTCGTTAGCAGTATGATTCTCGGATGTAACATCACCAGCGAAAGGATATCGAGGAAAGACTGATGGTTCGCGATAATCACGGCCGGCTTTTCGAAATCTTCCTTATGTGGGTTCACCACCCGCTTTGTGACGTTGGTCATGATATAAAGCAGACTACGGCAGAATTTCGACAACAACCAGTGAAAGGCATACCTGGCTCTTTCGCCGGCAAAGGGATTCAGTTTTATCATCAGCAGTCCTGCCACGGTAAGGATCATCGATCCCACCACAAAATAGGTAAAGGCAAAAATCGATTTGGCGAGGCTCCAGAGCGTGAAGGGTTGCCTTCCCTTTTTCACCCGGTTGGTGATCATGATTTTAAACAGGAAGGGGATCAGCACCTGCGAAATCAGCACCACGCAAAGAATACCGAGGATTGCAATGAGCGCAATGCTACGGAGCGATGGATGTTCCGCGAAGATCAGTACGCCCAGTCCGGTTACCGTCGTAAGGGCCGAAAGGAAAATCGAGGAACGGAAGGAAGAAAGATTTTTCTTCCCGTTTTTATATTCCTGCAACAGGCCGTCGAGCGTGAACAGGCTGTAATCATCACCCAGTCCGAAGATCAGTGCCGAGATAATGATATTCACGATATTGAACTGAATGCCCAACAGTCCCATGATTCCGAGTATCCAAATCCAGGTGATAAACATGGGGATGAACGCGATCAGGGTCAGCTCCATTCTACCGAAGGAAATCAGCAGCACGATAAACACAATGGCGGCCACCATCCAGCTGATGCTGTTGAAATCATCGCGCACCATATCCACCAGTCGACCGGTTACATATTGCATGTCGAGTACGGTCACGCCTTCCTGATGGTCAAATTCGGTATAGACAAATGATTTATCGTTGGGTGCGGTTTTTACCAGCGTAATTACTTTGGTTCCGCTGTCGCTGCGAATGATATAGCTGTCGAGCAAATCGGGTGACAGAGCAACCGCAGAGGAATCGGGCAGCGGAAGATAATCCGTATCGAGCATGGTCTGCACCGACTCGAGCAACTGCGGACTGAATCCTGTGGCCGCGCCCTGGGTTTTGACCTGCTGAAGAACCGCCGCCTTACGTTCAGGTGTCCAGAATTGCTGCCAGCGTTCAAGCCGCGCTTTCTGCAAAGAATCTGAAATCAGTATCGATGATAATCCCGAATATTTTTTGATGATGCCGGTACTGCTCAGGTTATTGAGTCGCTCCACCACTTTCTCATTGCGACTCAACGCTTCCTGAAGATCTGATCCCGACGATACGATATATACCGATTGCAATGCAAAGGCATTGAGCCGGTTTACTTCCTGCTCGGCCTTGCGGAGTTTTTCCGACATGAAGTTCATTTTGTTCATATCGGGTTCAAATCCCACTTTATTTATGAAGAAGGCAAAGAAGATGGTAAGCGCACCGATTCCGAATACGAGTTTGGTATTGGACTCCAGGCGGTAATGTGCCACCCGGTCGAGCCATCCCCTTTTTTCCGTGTTTTCACCCGCTAGCGACTCTTCCTCTCCCGCTCCGGAGCTTTCGAGTTTAGCCGTGTTATCACCCAATTTTCCGGTCGACTTTTTGGGACGGATCAGATGGGGCAGAAAGATCAATGAACTCAGCGATGCGCCAATCAGACTGATGGCCGCAAACAGGCCGAGGTCGCGCAGCATATCCGACTGCACCCAACGGAGGCAGAGAAAGCCGCCAATAGTGGTGATGCTCCCGATGGTCATGGGATGTGCCAGATCTCGCAGCACTTCCTCCATAATGGGTTGATGCCGGAAATGGTTAAACACGTGCAGCGAATAGTTCACGGCGATGCCCAGGATGATGGATCCTGTTGCCAGCGCAATCACTGAAATGCTTCCCTTCATAAGGGCCAGCACGGCCAGGGCCAGCAGGGATCCCATGATCGCGGGAACCAGTATCAGCACCGGTGCATAGAACCGTCGGAAATAAAGCGCCAGAAAGAGCACCAATAACACCACCGTGATCCCCTGGGTTACCAGAGTATCCTTTCGCAGCTGCACGGCATTGCCCACAGCCACCGCAGTGCCACCGTAATACGTAACCGAAAAATCGGGATGCCTTGCCTGGAAACGATCAATCAGCCGGTCCAGTCCCCCGAGAAAGATGGCATTCTCGGCCGTATTGTTTTTCGGGTATACGGGCGTGATGAACAGCACCAGCTGCCGACCATCGCGCGTGATGATATGATTGTCGTAAAGCTCAAACTGCTGATCGTATTGAAGTAGCTGCAGCTTCCGCAAAGCCGGACTCGCAATCCCCGCCGGATCCCTGGCGATGAATTGCTTGAATGCGAGTCCCGCGGGCGATCGCAAAGTGGAATAGTTCCGCTCCAGGGTTTCTCTCACTTTCCCGGGCTGCGTGAGTGAATCCAGGCTGGCATAATCCTTCTCTTCCAAAAATATGGGCAGATGAGCATGTACCGCATCAAAAAGTTGCAGGGTGGTTTCCTCCTTCACTTCCCGGGCGATCTCCTTCACCCAGGGCGCCAGCTGCTCGTTGATAGAATCGGTCAACTCCCCGGCCAGGCCCACCAGCGAATCGGGATCGGGTGCGGTTTCATTGTCAGTACCCAGGGTGAGGATCATTTTGTCCAGTACTTTCGACTGCTGAAAAATTTCGTTGAGGGCGCTGGTTTTTTCGTCCCTGGGAATGATGCTGGTGATATCCTCTTCCAGCCGGATACGCGACGCGAGCAGCGCGGTAACCGCTATGAAGCCGGCAAAGCAGCACCAGAACAGCAGTCGGTGTGCCCGGAAAAAACGATAAATCTTGACGAAAAGATTATCCATAAGGGACAGGCCTATAAAACGGGACCGGTTTTTTTGTTGACCAATTTCATAAAAAAGTAGGAGACGAGTCCGAAGAAGGTCCCGGCAACAACAGCCAGCGTGATACTTCCGGCGATATATTGTTGCAGGTTCACTGTAATCGAGCTCAGGCTGAGTTCACTGGGCAGGGGTACATTGCTTGCATGCTCGCCCATCCAGGGTCTTCCGGCCAGGTAACTCCCATACAAAATAAATGGAATCATCGGAGGAATACTGATATTGGCCGCAGTAATTACCAGTGCCTTGTTCAGTTTCAACAATACCGACAGGAAAATGGCAACAATCAGCTGGAAGCCCCAGATCGGAACAATGCCCATGAACACGCCAAAACCGATGGAAAAGGCCTTGCGCTCATGGGTCTGATCCGATTCGAGCAACTCATTCAGGAGGGCCGCCCGTTTTTCGCGACTGAAAAGTGAACGAAAAAAATCCCGGGGCCTGATATAAAGGAATGCGATGAAAAACAGAACCGTGTTCAGCACGCTGATGCGCGAAAAATCTTTAAAGGGTCGAAAATGCGAAACCCTTTCTTCCGCAGGGGGATAATAAACACTGATCGGCACGGATTTCACTCCGATCCCCGCCCATACCGACCGAACCAGCACCTCCACCTCGAACTCGTATTTGCGGGTGAAAAAACGGATTTTTTCCATCGATTTTACGGGGTAAAGACGGTATCCACTCTGCGTGTCGGGGGCTTTGATCCCGGTATATAACCAGAACCAGAAATTGGAGAATCGGTTCCCGAAACTGCTTTTCCCCGGCACATTTTCCTGATCGAGGTTCCTTGCACCGATAATGATATGATTGGGATACTGCCCGACAGTTTCCAACAGGGTGGGCAGATCCTTCGCATAATGCTGACCGTCAGCATCCAGCGTAATCACGTATTCATAGCCCAGTTCCCGCGCTTTCCGAAACCCCTGGCGCAGCGCCCAGCCCTTGCCTCGGTTCCGCTCATAACTCACCACCGTTATCTGTGGGAACTGTGCCAGCACATCTTTACTCGCATCCGTAGAACCATCGTTAACCACCAGCAGGTTATGGGTGTAGGAAAGCACATCCCGAATGACTTCGGCAAGACTCCCTGCATTATTGTAAGTGGGAATTAAAACGGCGGCTTTTTTCGAATCAAAAACCTCCTGGTATGACGATCGTTCACGCATGTACGGCTTCCTCGTAGATTTCAGTCCGCAAGTAACGAAAAAAAGCGGGGATACGGGAGCCGTTCCTACCCCGAAAGGGCCTGCCAAACGATCTTTGATCCGCACTTCCACCCTGGCGCTCCGTACAGACCTGCTGCGAGTCTGTATTAATCTACTTTCAGACTTCTGACCGGATTTTGCATGGCCGCCTTAATGGATTGGAAACTCACCGTCAGCAGGGCGATTCCGATCACCATCAACGCACCGGTGGCAAAGAGCACCCAGTTAAGCGTAATTCGGTAGGGATAGTTTTCCAGCCATTTGTTTGCAGCCATCCAGGCCACAGGCAGGGAGATCAGGAGGGATAGCATCACCAGCAGCAGGAAATCCCGCGATAGAATCGTAGCCACCTGCTGCACGCTGGCTCCCAGCACCTTGCGGATGCCAATCTCTCTGGTACGTTTCTGCGTCGCCAATACTGAGAGGCCGAACAATCCGATACAGGAAACGAAAATGGTGACCACCGCGCTGAAGATCATAATCTTCCTCCAACGGTTCTCCGACTCATACTGCTGGCGCCGAACTTCGTCCATAAAACGATAGGAATAGGGACTATAAGGGAAGAGCGTCTTGAATGTCTTCTCAATATGATGGAGGGCGGCCGTTGTGGACTCCGGTTTGATTTTTATGAGTGAAAGTCCATATTGGTTCTTCGGCTTCATGGTGAAAACCTGCGGTTTGATCTTAGTTTGCAGCGACTCAAAATGGTAGTCCTTCACCACACCAATTACGGTATATTTTTCATTGCTGTACCAGAAATCCAATTCCTGTCCGATAGGATCCACCCAGCCTGCTTCACGCACAAATGCCTCGTTAACCAGGACCGATTTGGTGGAATCCGTTGGCAGATCCGGAGAAAAATTCCGTCCCTGCTTCACTTCCAGTTTAAGCAGCGGGATATAATTCACCCCAACCGTTTCATAGGCAAACTGCAACTGCTGGTCGCCATTCACCTTAGCG
Organism: Flavihumibacter sp.; assembly: GCA_036562745.1. Classification (GTDB taxonomy): domain Bacteria; phylum Bacteroidota; class Bacteroidia; order Chitinophagales; family Chitinophagaceae; genus Flavihumibacter. The sequence continues at coordinate 1,984 of DATCJQ010000434.1, read as the reverse complement.
ACGGTTCCCCAGGAGCCGCCGTTCTTGAATGCGATATCGGTTATGCCTGGGTGTTGTAGAAGCTGGTTCCGCAGCAGCTTTGCCTTATCGTGCGATAGCTGCCATTTTTCCACCAGCACCATATGACTGTCATCCACACCGGTTTTGAAATTGGTCAGAAAACGGAACTGGGAATAAATGGTCAGCGTTGCGATGATCAAAAAAGAGGCCAGCGCAAACTGCACCACCACCAGCGTTTTCTGCAAATAGTTTTTGCCTGCCAATGTGAAGCGGTTATACAGGGTTTTCACCGGATCATACCCCGATAAAACCAGGGCAGGATAGAATCCCGCGAGGAAAGATGTAAAAAGAAAGAGTCCGATGAAAGCCAGTACCAGCTTGAAATCCAGCAAATAGCTCAGCGCAAGCGCTTTGTTCGATAACTGATTGAACAAACCAAGCAGACTTTGTGAAAGGACGAGCGCCAATATAAAGGCAAAAAGACATAGCAGCACTGATTCGCCCAGGAACTGAAAGATCAGTTGTGCGCGGTTCCCACCTACCACTTTGCGTATCCCTATCTCCTTGGCACGCTTCACGGATCGCGCCACAGTCAGATTCACGAAATTGATACAGGCAATCAGCAATATAAAGAAAGCGATACCGGTCAGGATATATGAATAAATGGGATTACTTGCTCCGGTCAGGCCGTTCATGGCACCCATATCCTCACTGAGATGGATATCCGAAAACGACTGCAGATCATACTCCATATTGAGATCCACACCGTACTGCTCCGACAGTCGGCGGGCAGTTTCCCCTGCTGTCTGGAGATAATAGGCCTGCATTTTCTGCCGGGCCTGTTCCTTATCCGCTTCGGGATGCAATACCACAAAAGTGTTCAGAAAGAAATTGAACCAATTCTCCAGATTGGTCATGTCGGCCGGATTCACCTCCAGGGGCAGCAGCAACTGGAATTTGATACTTGAGTTCTCCGGACAGTTCTTCGCTACCGCTGTAACCCGGTATGGTTCAAAACGATCTTCTCCCTCCTTTACCAGCAGAATCTTCCCTGCGGCATCGGGGGTGCCGAAGTACTCCATGGCCATGCGCTCAGAAATTACGGCCGATCTTTTCTCGCGAAGGGCTGTTTTCGGACTTCCGTCAAGCAGCGGAAAACTGAAGATCTCGAGAAACGAGGAATCCACGTATATCACTTCCTGGGATCTGACCTCATTATTGTATTTGAGATCCACCGCACCCTGATGCAACCTTGAAAACTGCAGAATTTCGGGCACCGCCGATGCAAAATGCGGACCCTGTATATAGCCCGTGATCGCCGATTTCCGAACCTCCCCGGTTTTCCTGTCCTTATCAGTGGACACTACCCGGTAGATCTGCGGTAGCTTTTCATGAAAGCGGTCATAACTCAGTTCGTCTTTTACATAAAGCAAAATCAGGATGGCGGCCGCCAATCCAAAACTCAGTCCCAGAATATTGATAAAGGAGTAAACCTTATTCCGGCCCAAATTGCGAATGGCTGTAAGAAGATAATTCCGAATCATGCCAAAATCCCCACAACCCCGGTGCCAAGCTTTATATACTTGATTTTCAACGCCCTGCCACTCAGTCGTCCCCCCCGGGTGTTCGTTTCCGAACAGTTACTGTCCGCTTTTCCACCAGGTGTTTCCCCCACCCGACGGGAGGTGAAATCACTTCCCGTCGGGTACCCGACGGGTGAGGGCGGCACCAAAAAAAAGTGCCAACCGGAGTTCAATCCAGTTGGCACTTGTATTATTTATCGCATATTGTCGCGGTCGGTGCGGGATGGCTTCTCCATTTACCCTTCACCGTTCTCCCGGTTCCTAGGCCTCTTCCGTCTTCATCGCTTTAGCGAGACGGGTACGCTCGTTTTCGTCGAGGTGGATTTTCCGCATCCGGATGAAGTTGGGAGTGACTTCGATACATTCGTCGTGCTGGATATATTCCATACACTCTTCCAGAC
>DATCJQ010000433.1:0-8261 GCA_036562745.1 Flavihumibacter sp. | reverse complement strand
CTCCTGGATCGCTTCCGAAATCGAACAGAAAATAATACCCAGCTCGGCCAGCTGCGTCCGGAAAGTGGTGGCCACCGATACAGAGTCGATCACCGCATCCACCGCAACCCCGCTCAACCGTTTCTGCTCGTCCAGCGAAATCCCCAACCTCTCGAAAGTGCGGCGCAGCTCCGGATCGATTTCATCCAGACTGTTCACCTTTTTCTTCTGCTTGGGAGCTGAATAATATATAATATCCTGAAAATCAACAGGTGGATACTGGATATTGGCCCACTCCGGCACTTCCATTTTCAACCAGTGGCGATAGGCTTTCAATCGCCACTCCAGCATCCAGTCCGGCTCATTCTTGCGGGCGGAAATAAAACGGATAATGTCTTCATTCAGTCCCTTCGGCGCCTGATCGGTTTCGAAGTTACTGGTGAACCCGTATTTATAATCGCTGGTTATCTGTTGTTCGATCGTACTTAATCCGTCATTCATACTTCAAATTCAGTTCTGTTGCAAAATTGGCCACAAAGGTAAGACCTATTTATACAAAAGAGTATAAATAGTTACAAAAAACTATCGACCGTCCATATAAGTTCCGCATCGCGTAAACGGGAACTATACTTACATTTACTTATTGGTAAACACCTGATTGTAATGAAATCGATTCACGTATTGCTCGTTGAAGACAACGAAGGGGATATTTTTTTGACAAAAGAAGCTTTGGAGGAAGGAAAACTGGTCAACAAAATCAGTGTGGCCCGCGACGGCAAGGAGGCGATCGACTTCCTGGAAAAAAGCGGTCGCTTTGAGTCCGTGGAAACGCCCGACCTGATCCTGCTGGATGTCAATCTGCCTAAAAAGAACGGGCACGAAGTATTGCAGTATATCAAGTCTTCGGATGCGCACAAGCATATTCCGGTGATCATGCTCACCACCTCCTCCTCCAGCAAGGATATTCACGCATCCTATGTCAATCATGCCAATTGTTATGTCACCAAACCGGTGGAAGTGGATGAATTCTTCAAGGTGGTATTGCAGATTGAAAATTTCTGGATCAATATCGTGAAGCTACCCAGTTGATTATCAAATACTTGAAACTGTCTCGCGGGAATCAGTATTTCCGCAGGATCAGCACTCCGCCGATCAGCATCATCACCCCGAGCAGGCGCATCCAGTTAAATGGCTGAACCGGTGTACCCAGTACACCGAAATGGTCGAACAAAATGCTTACCACCATCTGACCGGCGATTACCAGTCCGAAGGTCAGCGCCACACCCAGCCGGGGAACCAGCAATATGATGGCGGTTACGTAAAATGCACCCAGGATACCCGCCAGCCAGAGAATGGCAGGAGCCGTTTTGGCCATAAGGAGATTTGAAATCGGAACCCGGCTCACCACAATATAAACCAGGAGGCCGACCGTACCCACCAGGAAAGACAGCAGGCTTCCCAATAAAGGATTTTGAACCACTGCGCCCATTTTCGCATTGAGTGAAGCCTGAAGAGGCAGGACCATTCCCGCAAGAACTGCAATAAAAACTAAAATCGCCTGCTGCATTTTTTAATTGCAAGATACTATTTCCCTGACGCATTCACCCCCTCATATTGACCAATCAACACAGCACATATACCGCCTAATCTGAATAGGTTTGCTGTATCCAATTAACCATTAACAATTTTTATGAAAAAGATCAGCAACTCCATAGACATCAATGCGCCTGCCGAAAAAGTCTGGCAGGTATTGTGGAATGATTCCACCCGTCGTGATTGGTCATCCGCTTTTGGTCGCGATAACATTCTGGATGCAACAGCATGGAAGGAAGGCAGCCGGGTTACCGTGGCTAATACCAGGGGCGATGGAGGATTTGGTGTGATCGAGAAAATCATTCCCAATAAACTCATGCGCATACGCGAACTGGGATGGATCGGACAGGGCAAGGAACTTCCCCCTGATTACACCGTTACTATCGGCGACAAAGAATTGAAATGGGAGGCGGGCCTCGGCGAATACCAATTGAATGAAATCGATGGAGGCACCCGACTCACCATAGAAGTCGAACTGGGTGATGATTGGGCTCCGATGCTGGACGGTGTATTTAAAAAAGCCGTTCAACGAATTAAGCAACTCGCCGAAAATACGGTAGTCCTGACTGTAAGAACCACGGTTCCGGTATCAGCCGAAAAAGCTTGGCAGTATTTTAATGAACCGGAACATATCACCAAATGGAATGCTGCATCGCCCGACTGGCACTCGCCGCGCGCCACCAATGATCTGCGTGTAAACGGAAAATTCTCCTACCGGATGGAAGCCCGCGACGGCAGCGCCGGTTTCGATTTTGAGGGAGTGTATTCCGCCGTAGAACCCCATCGCCATTTTGCCTATGAAATGAGTGATGGCCGCAAGGCAAACGTACGATTCACCGAAAATGCCGGAAGCACCACGATCGAAACCAGCTTCGATGCAGAGTCAGAAAATCCCCTTGACCTTCAGCAAACGGGGTGGCAATCGATACTTGATAACTTCAGGCAATATGTGCAAAACCAGTAGATTTGTTGCATGAGCCAAAACTGGAAACAGGAAACACTGACTAGTGAACATTTAATTCTGTTACCATTGGAACCCTCGGATTTTGAAGCCGTTTATCTCCCGGCATCCGATCCGCTGGTTTGGGAACAGCATCCAAATCCCAATCGCTATCAACGGGGAGAATTTACCAACTATTTCGAAGGCGCCGTTCAAAGTGGCGGCGCCTATAAAATTTGCACGAAAGACGGCCAGGTCATCGGCTGCACCCGGTATTATGATTATGATCCCGCCGACAACAGCATCCTGATCGGTTATACATTCATTGGCCGCCCCTACTGGGGAAAGGGACTCAACCAGGAATTGAAAAAACTAATGGTCGATCATGCCTTTCAGCATGTGGATATTGTTCGATTCCACATTGGCGCCACCAATTTCCGATCCCAGAAATCCATTGAGAAATTCGGAGCAGTCAAAACCGACGAACTGGTGATCGCCTATTACGGCGAAGCACCCCGCACGAACTTTGTCTACGAAATTAAAAAGCCGATACAACGGTTAGGGTAACAACGATGTCAATACGCACAGGTCAACACTTTGTCCGTATGAAATCTGTTCTAATAATCCAAACGGCCTTTGTCGGGGACGTTTTATTATCCACTGTCCTGTTTGAAAACATCAAACACAGTTACCCGGATGCCTCCATTGACTTTCTGGTGAAAAAAGGCAATGAATCCTTATTGGAAAATCATCCTTTTGTTAACAAAGTGTTGCAATGGGACAAGAAGAATGGCAAATACCGTAATCTGTTTCAATTATTAAAATACATCCGGAAACAACGGTATGATCTGGTTCTGAATGTGCAACGATTTGCTGCAACCGGCATCCTCGCTGCATTTTCGGGAGCTAAACGCATTATCGGATATGATAAAAATCCGCTCAGCTTCTTGTTTCATCAACGTGTGAAACACAAGATCGGACCGGATCATCCGGATATACATGAAACGATGCGATGCAATGCCTTGCTCGAACTCGTTGTACCCACGCCCATTACCAAACCCAGTATTTACCCGAGCCCAAAAGATTACATGGCGATAGCGCCCTACACTTCGGAGCCATACCTGGTTATTGCACCGGGATCCGTATGGTTTACCAAGCAGGTTCCGCTTCAAAAATGGATCAGTATTATCAATCGTCTTCCGGTTGATTTACCAATCTTTCTGATCGGATCGGAAAAGGAAGATGCGATTGCAAGTGCATTGATTGAATCGCTTCCCCATCGCGGTCAAATTCACAACCTGACGGGAAAGCTTAGTTTTCTGCAATCTGCTGCACTCATGCGTGGTGCCGTCTTCAATCTTGTGAATGATTCGGCGCCGCTGCACCTGGCTTCGGCCGTGGATGCACCTGTTATTGCGTTGTATTGTTCCACATCACCGGTATTTGGATTCACACCACTATCTACCGAATCGCATGTAATTGAAGTGGAAGAAGCCCTGCCCTGCCGCCCTTGCGGATTAAGCGGAAAGCCTGCCTGTCCGGAAAAACATTTCAACTGCGCCAACCGTCTGAATGAATTGAAGATTACACAAATCGTCTGGGATAAATTATCGCGAATGGGTCAGCCTGCGAAAGTTGATCAGGCTTCCCCCGCGAAACGGTCGTATCTCACACTTGAACAAACAATTTATTGAGGCAGATAAATCAGGAATATGAAAAAATCGAGTTATAAAACAGGTGCGCCAAAAACGGTAGCCCTGCTGGTGACCACTTATAACTGGCCTTCGGCGCTGGAACTGGTGCTCGAAACCATTCTTCGACAAACACAGATGCCTGATGAAATACTAATTGCCGACGATGGTTCATTCGATGCCACCCGCCAGGTGATTTCTTATTATAAGGAAAATTACCATTTACCGCTGAAACATATCTGGCAGCCCGATGAAGGTTTCCGAAAAAGCCTGATACTGAACAAGGCCATCAAACAAACCAGCTGCGAGTACATTATTCAGATCGATGGCGATATCCTGATCGATCGCCATTTCGTGGCTGATCACCTGGCTGCGGCCGAAAACGGTTATTTCGTACAGGGCTGCAGGGTGTTGATCAATCCCGATTTAACAAGCGAGCTGATCCGCAGCGGACTGCAACCCCTGGGCCCATGGCGAAGGGGAATCAGGAACCGCATCAATGCCACCCGGATCCCTTTTCTGGCGCCATTGTTCAAAGGGCGCCCCGACAATAACCGCAATATTAAAGCCTGCAATCTGGCTTTCTGGCGCAAAGATTTCATTACCGTGAACGGCTATAACAACGAGTTTTACGGCTGGGGTTGGGAAGATGTGGAATTTGCCACGCGCCTGATTAAAGCGGGACGTAAGAAAAAACGGTTGAAGATGGCCGGGATTGCGTATCACCTGCATCATCCGCATTCCAGCCGAAGCGGCCTCGACCAGAACGAAACGATCTATTTAGAATCATCCAAAAAAAGAGTTTTTGCCTGTGCTAATGGTTATAACCAGGCTTCATAATATTTACCATGGCTATTTCTATTGATATTATAATTCCTACTTATCGCCTAAGAGAAGATATTCTGCTGGGACTGCTATCACTCGATCAACCGGCAGGAGCCCAGGTGCAGTATTATGTGGTGAGCGACAATCCTGCTGCCGAAATCAGCGACAACCTTCGAAAAGCTTTTTCCGCCCCGGGTGTACATTTTCTGCAAAATGAACAGAACATGGGAGTTTCGGTTACACGTAACCGTGGTATTGCATACAGTAAGGGCGATTGGATTCTTTTCCTCGATGATGATGTGATTCCCTCAAAAGATATCCTGCATCAGTATGTGGATGCGATCCGAAAATATCCGGATGAAATTGGTTTTATAGGACAGATTCATCTGCCTCCACCTAAACGCGCCTTTACAAAAGCGGTGATTGCAGTAGGTTCGATGGATATATTTGGGGTGGCAGAAGCAAAAGACAATTTTCCCTGGGGAGCCACTGCCAATATCATGTTTAAACGTGCCAGTGTGGGCGATATCCGCTTCAGTCTCGACTATCCAACCACCGGCGGTGGTGAAGATGTGGACTTCTGTCTGCGGGTGCGTGAGCGAAACGGCGGACGGAATTTCAAATGTATTCCCCAGGCTTCGGTGGTACATCCCTGGTGGGGTAATGAAGCCGTTATCTGGAAAAGACCCTTCTACTACGGAAGGGGCAACAGCTTTTTGCCGGCCCGGATTCCCGACTTTGCCTACTATGATTTCCTAAATACCCCTGAAACCATTTTGTTGTGTCTGCTGGTTCTGCCCGTATTGGCAATTTGCGGATTGCTTAGCTGGTGGGCATGTCTGGTTTTTGTTTTGGGCGTGCTGATAATCGAAGTGATCGCCACCAGCATCCAGCTGATCAAGCGATCCCGCACCCTTTCCCCGGCGGTGCTCGGTTATGGCATCGGATTGCGGCTGGCCTATGAACTTGGTATGCTGAAGGGCGTACTGGAACGGGGCAGCCTGAGCGAAATCGGTCGGCGGTTCAATTTCGAGGCCAGGCGCGTGGCTATCCCCTTTTATCATACCAATACCCGGAGAATAATAAAATGGACACTCTTTCCGCTGCTGGCCTACCTGGTTTACCGGCTGGGGAGCTAGCGGCTTCTGCGAGTCCGGACTTGGAATTCCCGAAAAACCCGTAATATTGCACTCCTTTTCCGGCCTCGTAGTACAATGGATAGTATAAGAGTTTCCGAAGCTCCAGATCCAGGTTCGATTCCTGGCGAGGCCACTTAAAGAGTTTCAGAGCAACATGTAAATAGAAGTCCTTGTAGGAGCGATCCAACAAGGGCTTTTACTTTGGGCAAGGCCCCACTAATCCAGCCGGAAAATCCATTCTTCCAGTTCCGACTGCCGGGCATAAGCGAACCCGCTGTCGGTCCCGATTTTTCGGAACCCATTCCGTTCCAGCACCCTGATCGAACCGTAATTATCTGCTGCAACACGTGCATACAGCGGCCGGGTCTGTTCCATACTCAGAAAGATTTTCACCGCCTCTGAGCTGATACCCCGGTTCCAACATTCACGGTCAATCCAGTAGGTAATTTCCGCCTCATCGCCGCGCAGGAATTTGGCCACGCTGCCAATGATCCGCCCCTCCATCCAAATGGTCTGATTGTTCACCGTCGGCGTGAGAAGAAGCCGGCGGAATTTGGCCAGGTATGCTTCCTTATCGGCATAATCCTCCGAGGTAAATGCGGCCAGATAACAGCCCTGCGGATCTTGCTGAATTTCAAACAGACGATCCAGATCAGGCACTATTGTGGGTTTCAAACTAATATGACTATTTGACTCTTTCATTCTTTTTCAACAGTAAGGCACTCAGGGCAGCCACTACCAGTCCCAGCGGCAGCACTTCCATATAGGAGACCAGGATCGCGAAAAGCGGATTTTTGTACATCTCCTTAAATTCAGCCATTTGTTTGGTTTTAATGGCCAGCTCCTCGGGCGATGTGCAATTATCGAGCACGCGCTGGATATAGGCGTCGAGAAATTCAGGAAGGAAAAGATAGTAATAGCCCAACCCGAATAACACGTACATAGACGAGCCGATCAGGGCGATGGCGGCTCCGATCCGGAATGCTTTTCCGAACGATATGAATCCGTTGCCATACACTTCCCGATATTTCCGTATGCCGAAATAGATTATGGAAAACATGGCGATCAGGGCGGCATACCCAACCAGGTCATTGCCCTTCATGCCTTTATTATTCACCACCATATTCATCATGATAATGGTATGGGTGCTGATGATGGCGCCGATCACGAGGCCGTAGATCCAGATAATCCTTTTCATAATTAATGCTTTGATCAGGAGGTAAATCTAACCGGCCCCGAGGCTCATCCCCTCATACTTTGGTACCAATTTGGGTTGGCATACTGAATTAAGACCAAAGTACCAGTCAAAGGCACTGCGATAGCCGGCCTCCTGCCAACTGTTCTTTCCTAGGGGATGGCAGCTCCCGGCTCAATTATCCGCAGGGCTCTTGCTTTCTCTATGGCTTTGACCCGGCTATTCACATTCAGTTTGAAAAGCAGGTTGGAAACATGGGTTTTAACGGTACTGATCGAGAGAAAAAGATTGGCGGCGATTTCGGCATTACTCAAGCCTTTTACCAACTGTTGCAACACTTCATTTTCCCGGGCCGTGAGCCCAAGCTTTTCCCAGGCGGCCTTATCAAATACCGGGGCACTTTCACCGTCCCTCAGCGGCGGCACTTCTTTTACAACAGGCACTTCCTTCACAATCACCACTTCCTTCACGATTTCCCGGGTTTGGGTGCGCATCAGTTTGGAGGCGCCCCATATTCCCAATAGGGTAAAGAGCAGCGCCACCGCCCCCACATAAAACTCCACGGAATGATCGGCAATCAGGTATTTCCACTGCAGCCATTTGAGCAGGAACACAAAAGCAGCCAGCATCAAGCCGTAGAGCACAATATGTTTAGACGGACGAGATATTATCACATTTAAATTTCGGGAATTTTCAGGCCAATACAACACTATTTAATCAACCCACTCGCGTTGGTGGCGAATATTTTGACGGCGATAGCCAGCAGAATCACGCCGAAGAACTTACGAATGGCAAGCAGTCCGGCCTGCCCGATCAGCTTTTCGATATAATTGAGCGACTTCAGTACAAAATAAACCACCACCAGGTTTAAGAGGATACCCAGTGCCACGGTCCATACC
>DATCJQ010000432.1:0-2096 GCA_036562745.1 Flavihumibacter sp. | reverse complement strand
GGTCAACCTATCGCCCGGTCGGGCATAAGCTCCCCCGCCCAGCCGTAGCAAGTTGCCCCGCGCAGCATTTTTACCCGCCGCCCGACTCGAAAGCCCCGCCGAATCAAGCCAAGCCTGCGTAACAACGGCGCCGACAGGCCATTTTTGTAGAGCTTGGTTTATTTTCGTCACTTTTACGGCCTTTCATGGACCAAATTTGAATTCAAAATAAACCACAATCGGTTTATCTGCAATGCAAAAACAGTCCATTTTGGAGGATTATTGCTGCTAAACTAAACCCGAGAGCACCGCTTGTTGATCCATCTGTCGATTACTGCCCAGTCTGTGCTGGCATTTAAGCGTGCATCTAATGGTTGTATTGAAACCTCCGTATGATTTCCAGGCGCTCCGTCTCTGATATCAAACACGCAAACGGGCTGCTTTTGCGATAAAAGTCCATTTCCTCTCCTTGCTTGCAGATCAGATCCGCAATTTCCAGGGTGGACAGACCGTCTATAAGCTGCTGCCATTTACCGGCCCAGCCTTCGGCTTGGGTGCCGGGCATGCCGAGCCAATGATTGAGCACAGCATGTACTTCAGCGATGCGCTCGGGTTGCGTGCGCAAAATCTCTGCCGCCTTTTCATGAAAGGCATAGGTTCTTAAATCCGGGATATGGGGTTCTCTTGACATACCGCGCTCCGATTTATGTCAGACCTTCTTTGATTTTCGTCAACGCTTCCGCAGCCGTGCATAAAATAAAATCGCGACCTCTACTTATATGCTCTCCGCAGAAAAACTCCAAACCTTGCGGATGGGATAGGCCCATTCCCGCTGCGTCATAATCCTGGAATTCGAGCCAATCCCCATCGTCCGCTGCTGCGGGAATTTTTCCGCAAATACAACACACTGCTGGCGTCATCTTTAAACCGTGGTCCATTATTTTTTATCGTTCTTGAGAAGTTTCATTATCTTTCTTCGCTCTTCCGGCGTGTATTCTTCCAACTCATCAGGGAATAGCTCCGCATCGGTTTTGTCAAAGTTTTTAATATCGCCAAAAATCGGGCCGCGCTCATCAAAATCAGCCGGTTTATAGTTATCGCCAAATGTATCGTCCATATGTTTCTTTGCCCGGGATTTGAGCCATTCTTTGAATTCGGGCGAGTCTACTGGAGGTCTGTCTGGCTTTTTATCAGTCATATCAAATCCATGTAGCAATAATCGCCACGTTCGTTGTAGGAAAATCCGCGCTTATTGCGAAGTACCGGCGGCAAGCCTTCTTGAGCTGCTTCAAGGGAAGTTTGCCGAAGAGAGGCATAAAGGCATTTGACTTGTTCGTAAGGTATTTTCTTTATCGCAGTCATTTTCCGTCCTTTCATTTTTAAATCTGTAGATTCTACGCTGACGTGAACACCCGCCAAGCAATCGCATAATCCTCCTCGCGATCCGGGCGGAAGAATGGGGCTTTGTATTCGATGGTGCGTTGTACCGGGCCGCCGGGTAGGGTGTCGTCCATAAAGGTTTTGGTCACTGCGCCTTCGGTCATATGCTGAATATCTTCCCAGCCGAGGGCAATTTGCTGTTCATTGCGGGTGGGGGATTGAATGCCGTAGTAAATGCCTTGCGCAAGATCGGATTTTCGCGCTTTGCGCGGCAGGCCGACACCGACGAGGCCTTTGCTGGGAGTAAAGACAATGCGGCCATTCTGGTCGTACCAGGTATCGGCCTCGTATTGGCGCATAACGGGAAATTGCACGCGGTAAATGGTGAGCAACTCTTCCAGCGTTAGACCAAGTGCTTGCGCAACCAGAACATCAATTTCCAGCAGGGCTTGGCGGCGGCTGTAGTCGGTGCGTAGGGCGTTATCGCGTTGCCATTCTGGGGTAAGATTTTGGAAAAAATCTTGGGGTAATACGGCAGCGCCAGGATGAAGTTCTCGACCATTTATACGCCATGTAGATTGAGTAATGGTCCATCTTTGTTCTCGAAAAGAATCTTTCCAGCAATCCCGCCATAATTCAGCGTAGGATTTAGTAAGAGCGACCAGGGATAAACACCTTATATGCAGAGGTATCTGATAAGAAACATCCGAGAGTATTGGTAGCTGGTTGATCAGCGA
>DATCJQ010000415.1:0-8178 GCA_036562745.1 Flavihumibacter sp. | reverse complement strand
CCGGTGATCCCGCGGGCCCAATACTCCGGACTGGTACAGTTATTGCAAAATTTGCTGGGAAATGCCATTAAATACCGGTCCGCCGATCCTCCAATGATCCAGGTCGCCTGTAAAGAAGAACCCCAACAATGGCTGTTTTCCGTCGCAGATAATGGAATAGGTATCGAATCTGACTATTTCGAAAAGATATTCATCATATTTCAGCGGCTGCACAATATGTCGGAATATTCGGGTACCGGCATCGGACTGGCAATTTGTAAAAAGATTGTGGAACAGCACGGAGGAAAAATATGGGTGCATTCCCAGGAAAATCAGGGATCTACATTCTATTTTACGATAAAAAAATAAATCTTTACATTCAGGGATTCGTCCCTGATGTATCCAAACCCATGGTTATGAAAAGCATGCATATTTTACTGGTGGAAGACAATGAAGGAGATATCCTCCTTACGTGCGAGGCCCTGGGGGAGGTAAATTCCATCCGGAAAATATCCATAACCAAGGATGGCCGGGAGGCCCTTCAGTTTCTGACCAAAACCGGAGCATTCGCCGATGCCGAAACCCCGGATCTAATCTTGCTGGATATCAATCTTCCCAAAATAGACGGCAAGGAAGTGCTGCAGCGGATCAAACAGGATAACACACTCAGAACCATTCCGGTAATCATTTTAACAACATCATCTTCCGATAAAGACATATTTGACACCTATAATAACCATGCGAACTGCTTTATTACAAAACCGGTGGACTATAATAACTTTATGGAAGTGATAAAAAATCTGGAATCTTTCTGGATAAAAACCGCTCAACTACCGACTACCTAAACTGTTTGGAATGCTGCACAACAATGAGCTGATAATCTTAATGGTAGAAGACAACCCCGGCGACCAGTTCTTACTGGAAGAACTGTTGTTAAGTTCCGGCATCAAGATCCGCCAGTTGTTTACAGCTGAGTCCATTAAGCAGGCCCATCAGATTTTAAAAGACAATCGCGTTGATATCATTTTGCTGGACCTCTCGCTGCCCGACAGTTTTGGTATTAACTCCTTTACTTCGATCCGCGAAAAAGCGGGCTATACGCCCATCGTGATCCTCTCCGGTGTTACCGATATGAATACGGCTCTTGATGCCATCAACCTCGGTGCCCAGGACTACCTGATCAAGGGCGATTACGACGAAAAACTGCTGTCCAAAACCATACTCTATTCTATCGAACGTATGAGCAGCCTGCAGGCATTGCAGGAAAGCAACGAACGCTACGATCTGGTGAGCAAGGCCACCAACGATATGGTGTGGGACTTAAATCTTGAGAAAGGAGAAATCTACCGAAGTGCGGAAGGATGGCGCAAAATTTTTCAGGCACCCTATAATCTTGATCGCTATGGCACCCTGGATAAATGGGTGGAAAATATTCATCCCGATGAACGCGAATGGGTAAAGCAGCAGATTAATCATTATATCGAAACGCCCGGTATCCAGCAGTTTGAACTGGAATACCGGTTCGAAAAAGAAAACGGGCAGTATGTGTACATCCAGGATCGCGGATATATCACCAGGAACGAACAGGGTAAGGCCATCCGTTTTATCGGCGCTTCGCAGAATATCTCACAACGTAAGGAAGCCGAGCGCATTCTGAAAGAATCGGAAGAACGTTATCGCTATCTGTTTGAAAACAACCCTGCCGCCATCATTATCTGGGATCTGAATGATTACAGGATTCTGGAGATCAACGAGTCGACGGAAAAACATTCCGGTTATTCCCGCGAAGACATGATTGGGAAAACAATTTTTGATGCGGGACTCCTGGAAAAATCGGAACCGCTGCGCGAACTGGTAACCAAAGCCCGGAGCGATAAGCAATTCCGCGAAACCAATGTTACCCGCATCATTAACAAATCGGGCGAATTGATCTATATGGAATTTGTTTCACACCGTATTGACTACAAGGGCAAACCCTGTATCATGGCGCTGGGAAACAATGTAACAGAAAGAATCAAACTCGAGAAACAACTGGAAGAAGAAAGACAGAACGCGCAGAAAGAAATTACCAATGCCGTGATCTCTGCCCAGGAAAACGAGCGGCAGGAAATCGGTCGCGAACTCCACGACAACATCAACCAGATCCTTGCCAGCGCCCGCTTATATCTGGGACTTGGAAAATCAACCAGCGAAGAACAGGCTTCTTACATGGAAAAATCCGATGAATTGATCCAGTCGGCGATCGATGAAATCAGAAGGCTCTCCCATTCGTTGATTCCACCGACCCTTAATGACGGACATCTCAAGGACAATTTGCTGCAGTTGTTTGAAAATGTATCCAGCGGAATTGGTGCCACCATCTATCATTCGTTGAACGATTTTGACGAGAACTCCATCGCAGAACCTTTTAAACTTTCCATTTACCGCATCTGCCAGGAGCAGTTCAATAATATCACCAAGTACGCACGGGCTTCCATGGTAGATTTTTATTTAGGCAATCAGGGTGAAGATCTTATCCTGAGAATTAAGGACGACGGCGTGGGATTCGATCCGGGCACCAAAAGCCGCGGCGTGGGCCTGATGAATATGAAGACCAGGGCCAATCTTTACAACGGCGTGCTAACCATTGTTACCGCACCCGGAGAGGGATGCGAACTGAAGGTTCATTTTAAGTCAACGACTTTGGCGCAAACACCCGCGAAATAATGCGCTCCGCTTCCAGTTCGGTATTGGAGAGATCACTCAGTGTGAGATGTTGCAACAATTCATCCAGTACCAGCTGCATCATTTTCCAAAGCGAACGAACGGAACAATCCACCGAGTTGGTGCAGAGCTTCATACCGCCGCTATGCACATTGCAGAAACTGGTATCGAATAATGCTCCGCCCAACACTTTAAGCAGATCATTTACCACGATTTCATTCGCCGGACGGGCAAGCACGTACCCCCCCTTATTGCCGGGTGTACTGTTGAGAAAACCTTTTTGTCTCAGCAACCGCGTAAGCTTTGCCACATAGGGAATACTGATCCCTTCAATTTCGCTGAGTTGAGGAATACTTAACCCTGACTCGTTACCGCAATTGGCAACGCGCAGCATAATACGCAATCCGATTTCTTCCTGTGCAGTAATCTTCATGAATATCGATTAAAACATTCCTAATTCCAATTGAGCAGCTTCAGACATCATGGATTTATTCCATGCCGGCGTCCAGGTCACACTCACATACACGTCGTTCACCCCTTCAATTTCGCGCACTTTCTGATCCACTTCAATGGGAAGAGATTGTGCAGCGGGACAACCCGGAGCGGTTAAAGTCATAACAATCTGGACATTGTTCATGGGCAGAATATCCACCTCATAAATCAGTCCCAGTTCGTAGATATTTACCGGTAATTCAGGATCATAAATGCTTTTCAGGCATTCGATCACCTTTTCCTTCAAAGCTTCTGTATCCATCATTAATTATTTTGTACTGATTCGTTTTGAACTTTAAATGCCAGAGCAAAATTTTTCATTTGCTTTACCATCGCCGCCAACCCATTTGAACGGGTTTGCGCCAGATGGGTTTTCATTCCGATACGGTCAATAAATTCCAGTTTGGCAGCCAGGATTTCATCGGGACTGTGATCCGACAGGACTTTGATCAGCATACTGATCAAACCCTTTACAATCACCGCATCACTGTCCGCCTTGAAATGCACTTTGCCGTCGGAATAATCTGCCACCAGCCAAACGGTCGACTGACATCCTCTCACCTTATTCTCTTCTTTCTTATGCACTTCGTCTAAGGGTGCCAGTTTTTTTCCCAGGTCGATGATGTATTCGTATTTCTCATCCCATGTATCAAACAGGGAAAAATTATCCACTATTTCTTCTTCCAGTTCTTCGATCGTAGCCGCCATCTTACAACAGGGTTTTAATTGAACGTTGCAAACCTTCTGCCAGGGCATCCACTTCCGCATAGGTGGTGTACATGGCGAACGATGCACGGGTGGTTCCCGGAATACAGAAACGGTCCATCAGGGGCTGTGTACAGTGATGCCCTGTACGAACCGCGATACCTTTGTTATCGAGCAATATGCCCAGGTCCTGAGGATGCACTCCCTCCACCACAAAGGAGATCACGCTTGTCTTTTCAGGCGCTTTGCCCACCACCCGCAGACCGGGGATACGTTCCAGCACTTCCGTTGCGTATTTCAGCAATCCCTGTTCATACTGATGAATTTTCTCCTTACCAATCTGGTTTACAAAATCCAGCGCAAATTTCAGTGCGATGGTGTCTGCAATATTGGGCGTGCCTGCCTCATATTTATAAGGCAGATCATTGTAGGTGGTGCGATCAAAACTCACTTCCTTGATCATTTCCCCGCCGCCATGGAATACCGGCATCTGTTCCAGCAATTCCTTTTTGGCATACAGCGCACCGGAACCGGTGGGACCATACACTTTATGACCCGAAAACACGAAGAAATCACAATCGATATCCTGTACATTAATAGGGAGATGTACGGTTGATTGTGCACCATCCACCAGCACTTTCGCGCCGGCTGCGTGTGCCTGCGCTGCCATCCACTTAACCGGATTAATCGTACCCAGTGAGTTGGATGCATGCACAATGGCCAGGAGTTTGGTTTTTGGGTTCAGCAGTTTCTGAAACGCCTCGAGATCGAGTGTGCCATCTTCCTGAACGGGAATCGGAATCACTTTGGCTCCGTTCTGCCCGGCAATGATTTGCCAGGGAACGATATTGCTGTGGTGTTCCATGCCCGACACCAATACTTCATCACCCGCTTTCAGGTTTTGCCGGGCCCAGGTATAGGCCACCAGGTTCACCCCTTCAGTGGCTCCCCTGGTAAATATGATTTCTTCGCGATGAGCAGCACCAATAAATGCCTGCACCGCATCGCGCGTGGCTTCAAATGCTGCGGTCGCTTCCTCCGCCAAACTGTGAATACCCCGGTGGATATTCGCATTGTAATGCGAATAATATTGCGTGAGTGCCTCTATCACCGCCAACGGCTTCTGCGTGGTAGCCGCATTATCCAGATACACAAGGGGCCTGCCTTTCACCATCCGGTTCAGGATGGGGAACTGCTGCCTGATGGCCTCCACATCTATTAATTGCTTTGGTTGGGTAAGCGTTTCCATTATTCTTAACCTAATCGTTCAGAAATTAATTGATCTACATAGGCTCTGATAGCTTCGGGCTTGATCTGATCCAGAATATCAATGGCAAATGCATGGAGGAGCAAAGATTTGGCGCTGTCCTCATTTATTCCCCTTGAACGCAGATAGAACATACCCTCTTCGTCGAGCCGGCCAATGGTACAACCGTGTGAACATTTCACATCGTCCGCAAAAATCTCAAGCTGCGGTTTGGTATAAACATTGGCAGTATCAGACAGGAGAATATTTTTGTTCGACTGGAAGGCATTGATTTTCTGCGCATCCTGACGCACAAATATTTTCCCGTTGAAAACACCCGTGGATGCACCATCCAGAATGCCCTTGTAATATTCATTGCTCAGGCAAAGCGGTTTGGCATTGTCCACAATGGTGTGGTTATCGACATGGCTGCCGCCTTTGGTGAAATAGAGTCCGTACATATCCGACTCGCAGGCTTCGGCTTCCATAATCATGTTCAGGTTATTTCTCACCATCGCGCCATTCAGCGAAATGGTTACGGCATGCACATTGCTTTTGCCTACCTGACGGAAATGCGTGGTACTAACCTGGCTGGAGCGATTTGAATCATTCTGAATCTTGTAATACTCCACTCGCGCGTCCTGTTCAACTACCACTTCCATTACCTGATTGGTGAAATGATCGGCCTCACCAAAGCTTCCATAGGTTTCGACCATCACCAGTCCGGAGTTAACGGCAGCATGTACCAGAATACGGGGCTGCGCAAACACATTCCCCGCGCGTCCGTCGTTGATATGATAGATATAAAGCGGATGTTCGATCTCCGTGGAGCGTTTTACTCCCACGAAAATGCCATCCTGGAGAAATGCCGTATTCAGCGCATTGATACCATCGTTCAGGTATTTACCACTGTGACCGAGGTTTTCATTCACCAGTGATGCATAGGCCCCGGCTGCAGCTTCCTGCAGGGGAATTACAACCAGTCCGGTTGAACGGATGGTAGATGCTTTTGCGCTATAGCGACCATTGATAAAAACCAGTTCGTTGGCCGATTCGTGTTCGGGCAGGCGGAAAGCCTGCCAGTCGATTTCGGCGATATCGCCATCCACACCCAGCTTGTAATCGTTATTGAACAGCTGCCCAACTCTCGTATATTTCCATTCTTCGTGTTTCACCGCGGGCACACCCAGTTGCTCAAAGGCTGCAAGGGCTTTTGTGCGAACCGGCTGAAGTGCATCCGCCTGCACAGCTCCCAGCTTACGGGCTTTATCAGTTAAAGTTGTTATCGTACTCATGCAATATTCATCTCATTTTTAAGGAAACTATAGCCTGTCTCTTCCAGTTCAAGTGCCAGTTCTTTGCCACCTGATTTCACAATGCGACCATTGTACAATACGTGTACAAAATCGGGAACGATATAATCGAGCAGACGCTGATAGTGCGTAATCACCAGGGTGGCATTTTCCTTGCTGCGGATGGCATTCACACCATGCGCTGCAATACGGATGGCATCGATATCCAGCCCAGAGTCTGTTTCATCCAGAATCGCGAGGCGTGGTTCCAGCATCGCCATTTGAAATACTTCGTTTCTTTTCTTCTCACCTCCGGAGAACCCTTCATTCAGTGAACGATGCAACAGGCTTTTATCGATATTCACAAGGGCCATCTTTTCCTTCATCAGTTTCAGAAATTCAGCAGCATCCAGGGGCTCCTGACCACGATACTTACGCACTTCGTTAACCGCTGTTTTCATGAAATTGATGGTGCTCAGTCCGGGTATCTCAACCGGATATTGAAAGGCGAGGAACAGTCCCTCACCCGCTCTGGCTTCGGGAGATAATTCAAGCAGATCCTTACCTAAAAACTCAACAGATCCTCCGGTAACTTCATAATCTTCGCGACCGGCCAGCACGGATGCCAGGGTACTTTTACCGGAACCGTTGGGTCCCATGATAGCATGCACTTCACCGGGTTTAATCGTAAGATTGATTCCCTTCAGAATTTGTTTTCCTTCAATACCTGCTTGTAAATCCTTTATTTGTAACATAACTGGTTATTTCAAAATGTATTTTAAGTTTAGCCTACGCTTCCCTCCAGCGTAATGGCAAGTAATTTTTGCGCTTCCACCGCAAATTCCATGGGTAACTGATTCATTACTTCCTTGGCGAACCCGTTCACGATCAGTGCAACGGCCGTTTCGGTATCGATACCCCGCTGGTTACAGTAGAAGATCTGGTCCTCACCAATCTTGGAGGTGGTGGCTTCGTGTTCTACCTGTGCGGTATTGTTTTTTACTTCGATATAGGGGAAGGTATGCGCACCGCAGCGATCGCCCAGCAGGAGCGAATCACACTGCGAGAAATTCCGGGCATTGGTTGCATTTTTGGCCACGCTCACCAATCCGCGGTAACTGTTATTGCTCACACCGGCAGAAATACCTTTCGACACGATCCGGCTCCGGGTATTTTTTCCGAGGTGGATCATCTTGGTTCCGGTATCGGCCTGCTGATGGTGGTTGGTAACCGCTACGCTGTAAAACTCGCCGATGGAATGATCGCCTTTGAGAATACAGCTCGGATATTTCCAGGTGACGGCTGAACCGGTTTCCACCTGCGTCCAGGAAATTTTGGAATGAACACCGGCGCAGATACCTCTTTTCGTTACGAAATTGTATATACCGCCCTTGCCTTCTTTATCGCCGGGATACCAGTTCTGAACGGTGGAATATTTGATTTCCGCATGGTCCAGGGCAATCAGCTCCACCACGGCGGCATGCAGCTGGTTTTCGTCGCGCATCGGAGCCGTACAGCCTTCGAGATAGGAAACATAACTTCCTTCTTCCGCAACAATCAGTGTACGTTCGAACTGACCGGTATTTTCGGCATTGATCCGGAAATAGGTCGACAGTTCCATCGGACAACGTACGCCTTTCGGTATATAACAGAAAGATCCGTCGGTAAACACGGCAGAGTTCAGTGCCGAATAAAAGTTATCGGTCATGGGAACCACCGAACCGAGGTATTTTTTTACCAGCTCAGGGTGCTCCTGGATCG